>JAIXPV010000082.1 GCA_027486105.1 Runella sp.
CAAGCCTACGTGTGTGGCGTTTTTGAAATAACTTAGAATTTCACGCCAGGCACTGTCTTCATTGGCGCTGCCCCGGTGGCACTCATCAATGACGATGAGGTCAAAGAAGTGGGGAGAAAACTGTTTGTAAACGTTGGCGGCATCATCCGACCCCGAAAGTCCCTGATACAACGCCAGATAGATTTCGTAACTTTTATCAATTTGGCGGTGTTTGACTACCGTCATTTTATCCTTAAAATGCTTGAAGTCGCCACGTCGCGTTTGGTCGATCAGCGCGTTTCGGTCGGCCAGAAAGAGAATCCGTTTCTTAGCTCCGCTTTTCCACAGTCGGTGAATGATTTGAAAGGCCGTATAGGTTTTTCCCGTTCCCGTGGCCATTACTAAGAGGATACGATTTTGCCCCTTGGCAATGGCCTCTACGGTGCGGTTAACAGCAATTTGCTGATAGTAGCGTGGGTTCCGACCGCTGCCGTCCGCGTAATACGGTTGCGCGGCGATTTTCT
Source organism: Runella sp. (assembly GCA_027486105.1). Classification (GTDB taxonomy): domain Bacteria; phylum Bacteroidota; class Bacteroidia; order Cytophagales; family Spirosomataceae; genus Runella. Next base: position 504 of record JAIXPV010000082.1, read on the forward strand.
CCGCGTCGGGTGTGGTGATGCCTTTGTATTTTTTATACTTCTCCCAAAGCTGTTGCGGCGTGGGGAAGTTATCCAAACTTAATTCTTCTTCGATCTGCGCATCGGCGGCGGTGCGGTCATGGAAGAGAAAGCCGTCGCCATTGCTGCTGAACACGCAGGGAATATCCAAAATGCGGGCGTAGTTGAGCGCCTGCTGCATACCTGCCCGCACGGAATGTTTGTTGTCCTTGGCCTCAATGATGGCAATGGGGATATTGGGCTTGTAGTAAAGAATGTAGTCGGCCCGTTTGCGTTCTCCTCTTGCGGTCATTTTTCCGCGCACGTAGATTTTTCCGTCGGTAAACGAAACCTCTTCTAAAAATTGAGTCAATTTATTCCATCCTGCTTTTTCGAGGGCAGGAGTAATAAACTTGGTGCAGATGTCTCTTTCGGACAGTTTTTTTTTATCCATTGATTTAGGGGATGGAATAGCAAGGGAGTCCGTCAACGTTGAATGACGACTACCCTGTGATTTCTCATGGTATAGGTATTCTCACAAAATAATGCAAGCCCATGGGCTTTTACTAATTTCGAGCCCTAAAACTGCCTGATTAGTTATCAAAACTTTTCAATTCGGGCTACCACAAAACCGTAATTTCCGGCAGAGGTCACGGTCTGATTTCCATAAATGGCCTTATTTTCAAAATTTCCGACCACAAAAATATTGCCTGAAGTATCAATCGCTATGCCTTGTCCATAATCCTTAATCAGCCCCCCCGCCGGTCTTACCCACTGAAAATCTCCGTTTGTATTGTATTTTGCGGCGTATAAATCATCATATCCTATTGAAAAAAGCGTTGTACCTCCAAACATCGCAGAAGTATGGAAAGCGCCCGTTAGGTAGACATTGCCGTCAGTATCAACTTTTATATCTTCACAGCTCTCATAATTTGTCCCCCCGGCACTTCTCAGCCATTGAATACTTCCGTTTGATGTACACTTTGCGATAAAAATATCAAAAACGCCTGAGGAGGTAGCGTACTTATTCTCAAAGCGTGCTGTTTCCGTAAAAGTACCGCTGATATAGACATTACCGTTGCCGTCTACGGCAACGGCCTGTGCCCTCTCAATGCTTGATCCTCCGGCCGAACGTACCCACTCTTTTCCGCCATTGGTATTGTATTTTGCCAAAAACATATCATTGGTACCTTCAGAGGTGAGCGGAGTGCCATCAAAAAATGCAGTTCCCGAATAAGTACCTGTCACGTATACATTTCCACTGGAATCGGCCGCGATGTCAAAACCGAAATCACCGCTGGTCCCCCCGGCAGATTTTACCCATTGAAAGTTACCGTCGGTGGTATACTTTGCAATAAGTATATCGTCAAACGGTAACGGTGTAGAAGTAACGGTCGTTGTTCCAAAAGTGGCTGTTCCCTGAAAATGCCCGGTGATATACGCATTTCCGGCAGCATCTAGGGCAATACTGTTTCCCCAGTCATTGTTTGGCCCTCCTGCCGATCTCACCCATTGTATGATACCGTTGGTGTTGTATTTTGCGATATACAAATCACTGTTTCCAGCGGAAGTAAAGGTGATATTTTCAAATGCTATCGTATCGGTATAGTGTCCTGTTATATATACATTTCCACTCGCATCTACTGCAATCTCCTGCCCCCATTCTGTGCCCATTCCTCCCGCTGATTTTACCCATTGGACCTGCCCATTGCGATTATATTTTGCGATAAATACATCATGAGTGTTTCCAACAGAAGTAATAGAAATATCCCCAAAAGCAGAAGTGCCTGAGTAGCTTCCCGTTACATATAGATTGCCTGCATTATCAACAGCAATACCTTGTCCAATGCCTTCTGCATTGGACAGTGCAGTAATATTAGGAGCAAAGTCAGAAGCATTGGACAGTGTACATACCCACTTACTTCCATTGTATATTCGAAGGCATTTAAAGGTAAGGTCATACGCTAAATCGCCTTCAATTGGCCCAGATAGGGCCAAAATAGCATCATACGTGAGGCGTGGGTAGTTAAATGAGGGCGTAACCCCAGTGGGAGTTATGGTAACATTCTGGGCATTAAGTCTTAAAGTGACCGCCATAAAGGCAAGAGAAAGAAAAAATAATCGCATTCTTAACGTTGGTATGTAAACAGTAATAAATATAGTGATGCTTTTAAAAGGGAAAAAAGCCATGTAAGTATTATTTTACTTCAACTTACACTTTTATTTTTTAAACTCCCAGAAAGGGGTTTAAAGACCCCTTTTGAAGCTTTAATTGTGCTTAAATAACATTTCTTAGAAGACTCTTAACCCCATTATTACACTCTCAGAATGCCTCCCCCGTAAACAGATAAAAGTTGGGGCCGTCTTCGGAGAAGCCAACGTCTAGTCGTAGAAAAATATCCCTCCTTGGGAAGAGCAAATAACGTAGTCCTACGCCAGCGGTAGGACGAATATATCGGGCAGAAAATTCGCTGATTTTTGGGGCTACAACGGCGGCTCCGGCAAAAGCGGCAGCCCCAAATCGTTTACTAAACCCAAAGGGCAACCAGCGGTGTTCAACCTGTGCCGCCAACATGTTTTTGTCGCGGTAACGTCCTGAATAGTAGCCTCTCATAATCATCTCCCCACCCATCAATGCCAGCTGGTTGAATGGAATATTGCCTTGGTAAAAATTACCATATATCTGCCAAGCCAGCACATTGCGCGGGCTGGTCGGATGAAAGGAGCGCACATCCAGATTGACCCCGTGAAATGTATATTCACTGCCAATACGCGGGTGATATTTAAGGAAGGAGAGCTCACCAAAAAGGCCTTTTCTTACGTTTAGCACGTTGTGACGGTTATCATACACCAGCGCCGTTCCCAAACCCACATTTATGGTTCCGTTGGTGCCTAAGGGTTTTTCGTAAAGATGATCTTTGGGCTGTTTAAACGCGGTGTTGTACAGCTGCTGATAATCTATTTCGGGCCCGATAAAAAGATTGGGGAGGATTTTTCTTAAAACCCTTTGGCGGAACAAAAGATAATTGGCGTCGATCAGTGCGGGCTCTTTGGCGGAAGGAGAGGGCCCGATGCCATAATAAAGAAGTGGAAATTTCTGGAAGCGCATTCGACCTAGTAAAAACCAATTGTCTTGGTCTCCGTAAATAGCGTTGTCCACCCACAAGCCATATTGCTCTTTCATTGTGACAAAGCCAAACGCCTGTACTTCGCTTAGCCGGTTGAGTGTATCATTTTTGGCCTGAAAAAGTAGGAGGGAGGATACACCAAACTCAAAGCTAGTTTCGGGTGCGTAAGCCAGCGTAGGATAAAACCGATAACTGGGTTTGCCAGGGGCGGTAGTATCCGATATTGTTTTTTGGATAAAACTTTTGAGCCGACTACCCTGCCCCAATAGGGGCGCGCTCAATCCAAAAATGCTCATCAATAAAAGCAGAAATATTCGCTGTAAAATCAACATAGCATCAATCGTAGTGTAGATATAAGCCCAATATAAACAAAACCGTTCTTGTAATTTGGTATTTAGATGAAATAATGTCTGCTTTGTTGAAGATGTTTTAAAGTTTCAGTTTGGTATCAGACAACGTCTAAGGCCGCAATTTGTGGCTTGTAAGCCTCGGGCATAATTGCATTTTTGAGATAGTGCTCCACTTTTAGTAATCTCAGGAGTTTGTAAGTGCCAATTGCCGATGTAAAAAAGGGGATTTTTCCGAGCCGAAGAAGATGGTTTACTCTTGGAGGAACTACCAAAATTTGTGCTTGTTTGAGCAAAAAAAATCGAAATGAACCTAAATGTTTCTCGTACTGTCGGTAAAGGTCTTGGGTAAAATGGCTGGATAGTAAATTTTCCTTAATGTGTTCTTCGCGCATTTGTTGCCAATCATCAAAATGGGTTGGTAAGCCTTTGATGCCCATTCTTGCACCAACACGGTAAAATACCTCAAATACCTCTTCTTTTTCATGCTGGTTTAATTTTCGCTCTAATAATTCAAACGACCGGATGGAATAATCAATGAGCATAAAAAGGACGTCGCGATAAGCCCAATCGGGGATTTGAACGCCTCTTTTCTGCTCAACGCTCGTATGAATAGCGGCGATTTTGTCGATGGCAAAAAGAGCTTCGTTGTATTCCGAAAAAACAATTTGGCGGGCGTACGAAACGGTCGAAAATAAACGTCCTAGCGGATCAGAAGGGAGTTTGCCTGTGAAGTAAAGCCAATCCACCGCCTTGTTTAACGCAAATTCGGCCGAGGCGCCTGCAAAGATAAAAAGAATGGTGTCGGCTTTGCCCCAGATTTTCCGGACAATAGATTCAGGCACTGCGAAGTATTCCATTTTGATGAATTTGCTTTTATTTTCCACCCAGAGTCTATGAAGTAAAATTAAGGATTTAAAACTAAAAGTACTTTTTTTTGCAAAGTAAAATAAAAGTATTTATTTTGACAAGGGGGCATACTCTTAGTGTTTTTTTATTTTTTTGTAAAATCTGTGATTTATGGATGAAAACCCAATATATGCTAGACTGAATGGTGCATGATGGAATGAATTGGTTTCTTAAGGATTAGACACTACTTTATTATTCAATATTCCCTCAAGCGCATATACAGGCATCGTTTTTGGAGCCCTGAAAGTGCCACGTCTCAAATAAAGCTCCTGTTTGTATATATCCCCAATGACAAGGCGTATTTTGAGCGATAAATTCACCCGTGAATAGGTTAATTTCGCAGGTAAATAGGTAGGTTTCACCGATGAATAGGTAGGATTCACGGCTTTTAGGGTTAAAAATGAATTGAATTTTATGTTACTTTGCTACCGTAGTCTAAAGAACTCAGCAACAAATGTGTTCCTGTATTCTATAGTTAACTCAATGTTATGAAAAATAAAGTAAGCTGCGAAAGCGGTTTTTGAAGATTTATTCAAGTAGGGTAAAGTTGTTGCATGACCCGTTCTCTCTGAGAGCGGGTCATGTTTTTTTATAACCTTGAATTGAAGTATGCTATTTTGAAATGGCGGGCAAACGAAGCGCAACGATAGTGCTACCATTTATAGCAAAGACCTGACGAGAGAACGGGATTGGCTGAATAGAAAAAAGTAAAGGTAGCCAATAACAAATAACATCTATCAACTTTAGAGGATGCTTGCCCACACATGTATCGTCGTCATTATTATTCGCAACTACAGGCCTATTTAGTTGGGCTTTGTGGCTAGTTTGGGAGTGGTGGTAGAAAAGAAACTGTTGGGAACGGCGGCTTTCCATAGTTCAAGGTATTTATCATGAGCCAATTTTCCCCTAAAATGTCCCTTTCCACCATTGTCCCGTCAGGGAAATGTGAACCCCAAAAGGACCAATGTTGGAGGTGGTAATAGGCTGAAAAACGAGCGGAAGGGCATCAAGGTCTTGCAATTTCCCAGGCTCATTGGGTATTGAAGGATTACGAAGAACTTCAACTGTGCGTACTCTAGGGTCGGAAGAAGGCTCGTCGTAGGACGGGTCACCTGCGATAAAACTATGCCCCCAAAGCAACAGAACCTCCCCAACGCCAACCCGTTCTACCGTACGAGAGGTACCATAAATCTGCGTTGCCCCGTTACTTGAAGAAATATATCGCATGATTGTTTTGACCTCCAATCGGTAATCTCCACCCGTAATCCAAAGGCTGTCGGCGTATTTACCGTTGGTTGCCTGAAACAAATCACTTTTGGCCGTTCCGCCCTGAATTGGTATCAGATTTACTTCTATGGCAGCGGCGCTACTATCGCAGATACCTGCAATGCGCAATACCGCCTAATTTGAGTTGTTTCGCTGAAGAATCTGATTTGGTTTTGGGAAATCCACTTCAATGTGTTGGCCAACAATAATGCCCAAATAGAAGCTCGAACCCGTTGCGGCGGTAGCAAAACCAGGGTATAATAAAATATACTTAGCGGCCGAATCAGCTTTGGAGGGTGGCTACACAAGCTGGCTGTTTGTTGTAATATTACTAGAAATAGATGTAGAAGCTCCAGTCCTCAGATTTTGGGTTTTAGGGATGGAATCTGCTTTTGGAGAAAGCGTATCGGCGGATTGGGAAAAGCTGAAACAATAAAGAAATATAAAGGGGAGCAGTAAAAGTAGACTTCTTTTTCTCATGGCTACGGCACATTTAGTCATTAATTGCTTGATTTGTAGTGAGTTTTGATATTGTGTTAATCTTTAGTTGTATTTCACTCTATCTGGTAAATAAAGAAAAATCTAGGCTGTTTAATACTATATAATCAATATAATTGGTAGAATACTTGAAGTGCACAAAAGTAATCTTATTGATTCGAAATTGAAAAGTTTCTTGAGGTAAGTGGTTCAGTTTAGAAAAAATATGCTTAAAGGTTATTTTGGAGGGAATTTGTTGGTGCCTAAAAGCAAGGTGAAGGGGCTTTTGCCGTATCTTCTATTTTCTTTTTCGAAGAGTGGCAACGCGCCATAGCGGCACGTTGCCAGATGAAAGCTTCATTTTTCTAGTTTATTTTCAAACAGAAATACACCGTTTTTATTGGCAATGATGATGTCAGGTTTGCGGTCTTTGTTCATGTCCTGTACCGTAATGTTTAAACCTGCCCCCGAATCATCGTCGATGACGTGCTCATTCCAGTAGGGCTTCTGACCTGGTGTCAAGTCAAACCACAGGAGATAGGCGGCATCTGCGTCGCCAGGGTCGCGGCCGTGGTGGGCCAAAAACCGCTTACCAGTGATGTATTCCTTACGCCCGTCACCGTTCAAATCTGCCATAATCGACGAGTGGGTTTGGGCGGTGGTGGTGCTCATGACGTGCGTAGTGAAGTTAATTTTGCCTTCCTTGTCGGTAATCTGCTGGTGCCACCAAATGCCTAAAGCGTGAGCCGAAGCGCTGATAACATCGTTTTTGCCGTCACCGTCCACATCCACAACCTGCATGTGCGAGCAGGGCTGTCCCAAATCAGCGGGATGAAATTTCCAGTTGCCAGCGGTTTTATCGGCGGTTCCTTCAAACCAACCTTCCCGAATGACCACGTCGTTTAGACCGTCTTTGTTTACATCGCCGTACCCAATTCCGTGCGAGAAAATCTCGGTTCCTGGTACATTTTCAGCGCTTAGGTTGTAGCGTTTCCATTCTGTTTCACCACGTTTTACGGGGGTAGGGTGATTGCATCAAACGTTAAGTTGACTCAGTAGCGTCATTAAATAGGCATCATCCCGAGCAGCTTTCTTGCGTTTGCGCTTTAAACTCATTTTAGTCGGGTCTCGGCTGATC
>JAIXPV010000224.1 GCA_027486105.1 Runella sp.
ACGCCGACGAAAAGGTTAGGGTTCCGTCGGGGTTCAACATGGGAGCTAGCGGGTGGCCTTCGTCCGCAATGTTTCTCCATATACCGCCGCCTTCACCCACATTGAGGGGATTGTGGTATTTCATGTCAGAGTATTGCGACATGTTATTGATTTTCAACCAAGGAAAAAGTTGAATTGAACCTTTTCCCGTAAAGTTAAACACCCGGTAGTCGTCTGAGTTGTAGCGAAACAAGCCTTCTTGTCCAAAATAGCGGCCCGTAATCAAATAACTCGCCTTGTCGCTGCTCCCTGAAATACTCAGGTTGTGCTCGTTTGAGCTGTTGTATTTCTTATACAAATGCCCGTAGTAGTCGGTACTTCCGTAGTAGACATATTCGCCAGTAGCGGGGTCAATTTCTACCTCAGGCAATCCCCCCACTTCCGACCTTCTTTTCAATTCGTTTAAATATGCCTGAGAAAATTTAAGGGTTTTATTAACGTTTTGGGGAAAAGTACCTCCAAAATTGACGAATGATTCCGCAAACATAGAAGCCCAAGTATAGCCATCAGTAACCAAATCGGGTCTTGCGATGGGCTGCTTGATTGAATAATTGCTGGAATAAGTCACGTTAGTTTTTCCCGCCGTAGGATTTTTTGTGGTAATCAACACCACTCCAAACACCCCCCTCGCGCCATAAATAGACGCAGAAGCCGCATCTTTCAGTAACGTAATACTGGCAATATCGTTGGGATTCAACAAACTCGGGTCACCTTCCACGTTGTCAATCAATACAAGCGCACTTCCGCCCTGACCGATAGATGTAGTACCCCTGATGTTGAAACTAGGCGCTTGATTGGGTTTACCATCCCCCATTTTTATATTAAGGTTGGGCAAAACCCCTTGGAGTCCTTGGTTGAGGTTGGTCATGGGACGGTTCTCAAAGACCTCACTCGTAATCATATCCACCGCGCCTGTTAAGTTGGCTTTCTTTTGAACGCCGTATCCTACCACAACTACTTCGTTGAGGGTTTTTAGGTCGGCTTTGAGCGAAAGCGTGATGGTGCTCTGATTTCCTACTACAATTTCCTGCGGTAAGTACCCCACATAACTAAAAATCAAGATTGCTTTCTCGTCAGGCACCGTCAGCGAAAACTCACCGTTGGCATCGGTTGTGGCACCCCGTTGCGAACCTTTAATGAGTACGCTTACCCCTGGCAGACCTTCCCCTTTTTCATCGTTGACCCGGCCTTTTACATTTTTATCAACAACATTGAGGGGCATAAACCCCTTTTTTTCAAGCAATTGAGCTTCAGCTTTTGTCAAAATAATATACTCACCCGATGCTTCATAGGCCAAGTTGAGCGGTTTGAGTAGTTTTTCGAGAATGACCGCCAACGGCTGCATATTGGCCGAGATAGACACTTTATCATTTTTGGAAACCAATTGGGGCAAATACGTAAATCTCACATTGGCCGATTTTTCCAAAATGCCCAAAGCTGTTTTGAGCGGTTTGTTCTCGATCTGCACGCTCACGTTTCGGGTAAGGGCCTCCTGAGCCAGCCCTTCATTGGCGACGGCCAAGCCACTGAGCACGACGCTGATCAACAACTGTAAACAAGTGATTCGCATAGCTATAAGCAACAGTTTGCGCTTTTTTGGTAAACTTTCCATACATTTGAATTGGTTTTAGTTCAATTTTTTTGAATAAAAACACCCCTTAGCACCCGATTCGTCGGGTATTTGCAGCTAACAAATGAAGGGGCTAAATCAGAGGGTCGGTAATGGTCGCAACATTGCCGACTTCTTTTTTGTAGACGGGTAGCTATGGGGACATAGAGTAATGGTTAAATGGTTATAGATTAATCAATTAAGGACACCCTCGGCTCGAAATCACAATTTCAGTTTCGACAATCTCGTAGTGCGCCCCAATTGTTTTACAGATAATATCAAGCTTTACAAAAAGGGATTCATTGCCCAGAGGTGCCGTGACCGAGCAGTTTTTCATCAGGTCGGCGTCGTACGAGATATTTACGCCATAGGCTTTTTTCAGTTTAGCAAATACTTCAGCAATGGGGGTGTTCTCAAAGGTAAAATTAGGCGTCTCTACGGGCTGAGTCACGATGGCGGGCTGCTCGACCAATGCCTTATTGAATTTTTCGTTTTGTCTTTCAAAAGTAGCCTGTTGATTGGGCAAGAGGTACAAACTTTGCAGGTGATAATTGGCAATTTTTTCTGATTTTTTCAGTTCTGAGAGCGAAAAAACCATTACTTTTCCTGTCTTCACGGCCACCACTACTTTTTGCTCATCAGTATAGGTCTTTATCGTAAAACTAGTCCCTAAAACCCTAGTTACCAAATCATTAGCGTAAACATAAAAAGGTTTATTTGGATTACGAACTACCTGAAAAAAACCTTCTCCCGTCAGAAAGACCTCTCGCTTATCCCCCGAAAATTTCTCCGAAAAACTCACTTTACTCCCTTTTGTCAACTGAACAGTGCTCCCGTCTGGCAGTGTTGCGGTGTAATCGGAATGGGTATTATTTGAAACCTCCACCCTTGTACTTTCAGCCATGGGTGTGGCTATTTCTGAGCGTTTCAGTCCAGAAATTGAGATTGGATTTCGCGACCACAACCACCAGCCTAGTCCCGCCCCCAAAACCACTACCGCCGCTATTCGTGACCAAAATGGCAACCTAAATTGGGCTTTAAAAGGAGATGATTTTTCTACTAATCGCACGATTTTCTCCACTTCCAACGAAATCTCATCCTCATTGATAGCGGTGGGTTGATTTTTCAGGCCCAACAATAGGAGACGGGCTTGGGTAATCGTTTCCGATTTTTCGGGATGTACCTCCATCCAAAATTCCCAAAAAGCAGTATGCTCGGGCGAGGTTCCCTTTACCCAAAGGCAAAAAGATTCATCCGTTACGAAGTCTTCAACTTTAAATTTACTATAATCTATCATAGAAAAAATAGTACTTATCCGAGCAATCTATAAGGTATATCCAAAGAATCCCTTCCGATACTCATTGAAAGCCAAAAATTTTTTGCGCAAAAGACGATATTATTTCTCGTTAGGGAGAATTTGCATCATTATCAAATTGTCAAGACTCAGAACAAGCTTGGGCATCTACCTGAGAACCAGGGCTATTACCCATTCCAAGTTATCAGCAGAAAACCGAGGGTAGTCAGAAAAAAACGGGCTTTGAGCAGGCGCAGGCCGTTATGTAGCAAATTGGCCACGGATTGGCGGTTGATATGCATCACCTCAGCAATTTCGTCATTGGTGAGGTCTTGGTAAAATTTAAGGAAGAGGACTTCCTGCTGCCGTTTGGGAAGCGCTTTAAGGTGAAGGTTTAACTTAGCAATGATGCTTTGGGTGGATTCGGTTGAGATAATCACCGCTTCTTCCGAATCAGCCAATTCCAACTGTTCGAAGTAGTCTTCAGATGCCCTTAATTGCTGTTTTTGTAGTTCTTTGAACAGCCGATTCCGAACAATCTTGAGGAGATAGAGCTTTACGTTTTCATTTGAGTCGATTTGCCCCTTTTTTTGCCAAATCAATAACAAGACATCCTGAATAACATCCTTAATGAGTTCGCGGTCTTTGGTAAATTTGCGTCCGTAATCAAACAACAGCCGATAATACCGCAAGGAAATCTCCCCGAAAGCTACCGTATCGCCCGCTTTCAGTCGCTCCCATAACAGGGCTTCTTCCTGTTGAATTTGGCTGGCAATCATGGACGTGTAAAGTGCATCAGTAAAAATAGGCGTGTTACGAATCTAATTTTATTGTCGGAATGAATTGAGGAGCAGATTTTTGTTTCCGCTCCTCAACCTTTTGACTAACTCTTAAACTTCACCCATTTGCTGTTGCTTTTTCCAGAAGCAATGACTGTTTCGACAAACTGCATTCCGCGAATTCCGTCGTCGATGGTTGGGAAATCTAAGTCAAATTCGTTCGGTTCTTCGCCGTTCATGCGCTTGCGAACGGTACGTGCAAAATTGCGGTAAATATTGGCAAATGCCTCCAAATATCCTTCGGGATGCCCAAACGGAATGCGCGTATGAGCATTTGCTGAGTCAGATAATTTTCCGACCGACGGCTGATAGATTTGGTATCCTTCGGTTGTTTTATGGTGTAGGTATTGGGGGCGTTCTTGGTGCCATTGTAGCGTTCCCAATTCGCCATAAACTCTGATGTTCAAGCCATTCCAATCTCCGTTGGAGATTTGACTACAATGTAAAATTCCGTTGGCACCATTATCAAAATGAAGCAATACGTTGGCATCATCGTCTAGTACGCGTCCTTCTACGACTCGGTTTACATCCGCGCACAATTCAGTGATTTTCAACCCCGTAATGTATTCGGCCAAGTTCTCAGCGTGCGTACCAATATCCCCTACGGCACCTGCAATACCCGACCGTTTGGGGTCGGTACGCCATTCGGCTTGTTTTGCGCCTTCTTTTTCAATCGGAAACGACAACCAGCCTTGCGGGTATTCGACAATCACTTTGCGGATTTTACCCAACAAACCATTTTTTATGAGTTGGCGGGCTTCTTTCACCATCGGATAGCCCGTATAATTATGAGTAAGCGCAAAAGTCAAACCCGTGTTGGCAATGATATCTTTGAGTTTTTTGGCTTCTGACAACGAAAACGTAACGGGTTTGTCGCAAATGACGTGAAAGCCATTTTCCAATGCCATTTTGGCGGGGCCAAAGTGCATGTGGTTGGGCGTAACAATCGACACCGCGTCGATTCGGTCTTTGCGCCGTTTTTCTTTCTGAATCATTTCTTTATAATCGCCATAGCAGCGAGATGGGTCGAGCATGAGGTCTTCGCCCGACGCTTTCGATTTTTCGGGTGTTGAGCTAAAAGCCCCGCATACGAGTTCAATCTCACCGTCGATAGCAGCGGCAATTCGGTGAACCCCGCCGATAAAAGCCCCACGGCCTCCACCTACCATCCCCATTCTGATTTTACGAGCCATATACTTTTGATTTTTTGTGATTTGGTATTTTATTTCAATAAATATTTAGTTTGTTGAGCGTTTCGCCTTGTTATAATTTAATGTATATCAACACTTGCGGCGTCTCATTTTAGTAGGCAAAGTAAAAAAAAACCTTTTTCTCACGAAGTTTGGGTAAAAAAATCAAAATTAATGCTTTGCCTGCTTGTGTAAGATGTCTTATCTAACCTTTAACCAACTTTTCAAAAATGATCAACAAAGCAAGACTTTTTAACGGAAGCTGTTTTGCGCTAATAACAACAGCTTTTTCATTCAGTATCCGGGCTGGAATTCTGGCACAATTAGGAACAGAGTTTAATTTAACTGCTGAGCAACTCGGCTTCATCAACTCCATGTGGTTTTTGGGCTTTCCCTTGGCCATGATTATCGGTGGCCTCGTGTATCACACCGTCGGTCCCAAGAAAATCATGATGATTGCGTTTGTTTCTCACGCTTTAGGTATCATCTTAACCATTTATTCGGGGGGCTACACCGGCCTTTTGATTTCTACATTCTTAATTGGGCTAGGTAACGGTTGTACTGAAGCAGCTTGTAACCCAATGATTGCCGACACTTATTCAGGTGCCGAAATGAGTAAAATGTTGAACCGTTTCCACATGTGGTTCCCTGGTGGAATTGTGGTTGGTAGTTTAATTTCTAAATTCATGACCGATGCCAACACTGGCTGGCAGGCACAAATATGGCTGATCATGGTTCCAACCCTGATTTATGCTTATTTGTTTTGGGGTCAGGCGTTTCCAAAACCCAAAACCGAAGGCGTTACTTCGTTGGGTGAAAACCTAAAAGCAATGGCTACCCCGTTGTATATATTCATGTTTTGCTGCATGGCTCTAACCGCCATCTCAGAATTTGGACCTCAACAATGGACTGGCTTAATCATGAGTAAATCAGGCGCAAGCCCAATGTTAATCTTGGCTTTGGTAACAGGCCTCATGGCCGTCATCCGGTATTTTGCGGGACCAATTGTGGCCAAATTTGGCCAACAAGGTGTATTGTTGGGTTCAGCAGTATTGGCAACTATTGGGGTATATTTATTCAGCACCCAAACAGGTACGATGGCTTATGTTTCTGCCGTATTTTTCGCTATGGGTGTGGCATTATTTTGGCCAAACATGATTGGTTTTATTGCCGAAAAAGTACCTCTAAGTGGTGCCCTCGGAATGTCAATTCTTGGAGGTGTAGGTATGTTTTCGACTTCTATCTTCCAACCTATTATCGGACAATGGATTGATAACGCCCGGGCCGAAAAAACAGCCCTTGGCTTAACTGGTGACGAAATGGAGTTAGCGGCAGGGCAGGCTACGCTCAGCACGATGGCTATTTTCCCAGCGATTTTGGTTGTTGCCTTTACCATTCTTTATTTCTGGACGCGCAACTATAAAGCAGAAACATCTGCTACCGCTGCCACGCACTAATACAAGCAATCATTTTATAAACAAAACACCCCGCCAAGTTATTTGGCGGGGTGTTTTGTTGTAGGGACAGGCCTCTCGTCTGCCCAGCTATTCTCGGCAACTGCCCATCCTGGCGTCTTTTCACCTCCCCTCCGTCCGCCAACGTGTAGCCTGCTGCGTATTTTGCGGATTTCGCAGCGGGCCTGCCCCCACGGTTATTTGCAATATTGTTCAATAGATGCTTTTGCCGCTGGATATTTTAACCGCTCGGCCTGCTTAAGATTGAGGCACCCGATTTCTTTTTGATTCTCTAAAATCTGCGCAACTCCCAATGCGTGAAACGCCTTCCCAAACTTGGCATCGGATTTAACCGCCTTTTCAAAACTTTCAATTGCTCCCTTAAATTCTTCTCGTTGAAACAAGACATTGCCACGATTATACCACGCCAAAGCATTGGTTGAATCAAGAACAGTGGCCTGCTCAAAGTCCCGCAAGGCGGCATCGGGCTGCGCCAAGGCAGCCAATAGCTGACCTCGGTTGACAAAAATCTCCGCGTTTTTGGGGTCGAGTCGAACTGCTTCGGCGTAATCCTTCAAGGCACCGTCGCCGTCATTTTGGGCTACTTTCAACAACGCCCGGTTGTAATACGGCTGGTAATAATCGGGTTTTAATTTGAGAGCTTGGTCATAATCAAGCAAAGCATTTTGGTACTCTTTTAACTCATAATACACCACGCCACGGGCGTTGAGGGCTTCGTAGTTACCGTTATCGCTTTCAATGGCTCCGTTTAAATAAGTCAGGGCTTCGCGAAATTTCCCCTCTTTCATTAGGGTTTTTCCTTTTTCAAATTTATCTTCTGACGAAAAACTGCACGATTGAAGGCCGAAAATCAAGCTGCTTAAAAGAATTAGAAGTAGGTGTTTCATTGATTAGTGGTTGAATTGAACGGCCAAAGATACAAGCGAATGATAGCGATGCCAATAAATCAATTTGTCATAAGTAACCGTTCAGTAAGTTTTTATGACATTTCAACCCAATACCTAATCCAGAACGAACGGAAAACCTGTACATTTCGACTTTCAAAAATCATCACATCAAACAGCACAAATGAAATGAATAAGAAGCTAGCAGCGCTTATTATCGGTCTCATGAGTCAGGTGGCCATGGCGCAAATCTCAAACGACAACAGTCTCTCCGTTCAGGTCAACGGCAAAGAATACAAAACCGCACCACGACGGATACGCATGGGTAACGTATGGTACATTACGGCCAATGCCACTAGCCCCGACAAATCACTGCGTTTTTGGTTTGTTACTTGGTCAAACAGCGACTTGCCAGAAGTGGGACTTTATAAAATTGTTGATGAAGATTTCAACGGAAAAAATACACTTGAGCCAATCATGGCCGAAGGTAAATACAAAGGGGTAGCTTACGTTAAGTACGTGGAAGAGACCAAATCACCGCGCATGGAATACCACGTGGGAAAATCGCGTCGGGAAAACGGCGGTGAAATTGAAGTGACCAAAGCCGCCGACGGATTTTTGGAAGGAAAATTTGCGGGCACACTAGACGGCACTCATTTCAAAGAAAAAACGTCGGCAACCGCCTTGGGGGGGCTAGGTCGCCTGAAAGGTAAACTCGAAGATAAAGTATTTACGAGCGCCACGGGTTACGACTCTGACATCGACCCCGAGGGAAGAGGCTATAAAAAACAGGATACGAAAGACGAAATTGTGCTATCAGGAGGCGTTTTTAAGCTCAAATTTGAGAAGTAACGTTAGATTCACGCAAAGACGCTAAGAAGCAAAGAAATCACTGCATCTTAGCGCCTTTGTACGAAAAAATAGTTTTACAAAAATAAAAATCCTGCAATAATAGCACCCGTAACTGGCCCAGCTACAGGCACCCATGCGTATTTCCAATCTGAATCACCTTTGCCCACGATGGGCAAAATAGCGTGCGCAATACGCGGCCCTAAATCGCGGGCGGGGTTGATAGCATAACCCGTGGTTCCGCCCAAAGAAAGCCCAATGGCCCACACCAAAATACCAACAGCAAACGGCCCTAAACCCGTCGTAACGACGCCAATTCCTTTGATTCCCATCAATAAAACGATGGTGCCTATCACGTCACGAAAAAAATTGGAGCCAGAAGCACGTATGGCGGGGTCGGTGGCAAAAGTAGCCAACTTAGCTCCTTTATCTTCCGTTTTGGCGTATTGCGGCAAGTGATACAACCATACTAATGTTCCCCCCAGAAAAGCCCCAATCATCTGAGCGCTCACATAATCCACTACTTTTCCGTATTCGTTTTGCGCCACCGCAAAACCAATCGTGACAGCAGGGTTGAGATGGGCATCGTAACCGCCAAAGGCTTTCGCCACAAAGATACCAATAGTGACCGCAAACGCCCAACCAGTAGTAATGACAATCCAACCGCCGTTATGACCTTTGGTATTTTTCAAAACGACATTGGCAACCACACCATTGCCTAATAAAATCAAAACGAGTGTACCGAGCAATTCGCCCAAAAAAGGAGAAGGAGTCATTTAAGTGTAGAGGGTTAAGTTTAAAGTGTAAAAGGTTTGAGCTTAATTAGTACGCAAAACAGTAAAGGTTCGCAATTAAATACAAAAACATCTTATGGCAATGCAAAAGCCACGTATTTATCACCTGATTTGGTTTTTAGTTTTCCACCACCGCACGCAATGACAATGTACTGCTTGCCCGCAATCGAATAAGTACTCGGCGATGCATAACCCGCCGCAGGGAGTTGGGTTTGCCAGAGCTGTTTTCCCGTTTTTTTGTCAAATACCCGTAATCGCTCATCACGGGTAGCCGCAATAATGAGTAAGTCGCTGGCCGTTACGAGGGGCCCGCCGTAGTTGTCAGTGCCCGTAATGGGGACTCCTTTGGCCGTCAATTCAGGATATTCGCCCAAAGGAACTTGCCATAGGCGCTCGCCCGTGTTTAAATCGGTGGCCGTCAGGGTGCCCCACGGCGGCTGATTGATGGGATAACCATTGCGGTCATACCAACGATTATAGCCTGTATGTTGATACGGCAATGCACTACTTTTTGAACTAACTACCTGTTTTTCTGTCTCTTTTTGAAAAACAAAATCAACAATGGCTTTGCGCTCAGCCACCGAAAGGTGCGCAAACGGCGGCATCATGCCGCGCCCTTTAGGAATAAGTTTGTCGAGGGCATCGGCCGTAAGTCGCTTGTTGATATTCACCAATGAAGGATACGAGCCATCGTGGTTGCCACGTCGGTCTGTTCCGTGGCAGGCCGCACAATTTTGCTTGTACAATTGGGCTCCCGTTACAAATTCGCCGTTTGTTTCCCGACTTTTAATTACCAGCGAGGTATACACTGGAATTTCTTTGGAAGGAATGTATAAAACTCCCTGCGGATCGGCTGCCACCCCACCCCATTGGCCGCCGCCGTCGGTGCCCGGAAAGAAAATCGTCGTTTCTTTTCCAATAGGAATGTACGGGCCGCCAGTGCGTGATTTGCGAATCAATCCCAGAATCGAATCGCGGTCGGCTACGAATGAATTCAGGTCTTGTTCCACAAACCGCTGCCGTGCAAAATACGTAGGCTTGAGTGGTATCGGCTGCGACGCAGCGGGAAATTCCCCAGGCACGGCATTGTAGGAATATTTTCTATCTTCGATGGGAAACAGCGGTTTTCCAGTCACGCGGTCAAAGACAAAAATGTAGCCCTGCTTCGTAATTTGGGCCACGGCGTCCACTTTTCTACCGTTGTGCATCACCGTAAGCAAGTTTGGGGGAGCGGGCGGGTCGCGGTCCCAAATATCGTGTCTGACGAGTTGATAGTGCCAAAGTCGCTTACCTGTGTTGGCATCAAGTGCCAAAAGACAGTTGGCAAAAAGATTATCTCCTTTGCGATTTCCGCCATAAAAATCAAATGCCGCCGAGCCAGTCGGTGCATACACGATGCCCCGCTCCCGGTCGATGGCCATGCCCGCCCAAGCATTGGCGCCCCCGATGTTTTGCCTCGAATTGGCCGGCCACGTATCAGCGCCCAACTCACCTATTTGGGGAATGGTACGAAACGTCCACACTTTTTTACCCGTCCGCACATCATACGCACGAATATCTCCCAGAAGCGCCGTTTCACTTTCCGAAACCCGAACTCCGACAATGAGCAAGTTTTTGAAGATAACGTTGGGCGTATTGGCCACCACATACTCATCCGCGCCTGGGCGTTCGAGCCCTTCTTTCAGGTTGATTCGTCCGTTTTGACCAAATGAGGTAATGGGTTTGCCCCGCAAAGCATCAAAGGCATACAGCCATTTTCCCGCCCCAAAAAAGATGATTCTTTCTTGGCCTTCGCGCCAGTAGGTTACCCCTCGACTGGTGGTACCTTCGGTTTCGGTCACTTTGGATTTCCAGATGGGATTTCCGTTGGCGGCATCGAGTGCAAACACTTGGGTATTGGCCGAAACACCGTATAAAATACCGTCGACAATAATCGGATTGCACTGCATTTGGGTGCGGTGGGCAATCGTATCCGCTCCTCCTGAGGCGTACGTCCAAGCCACTTTGAGCTGCGAAACATTTTCGGCATTGATTTGGGTAAGGGGTGAATAATGATTGCGGGCCCCATTTCCGTTGTATTCGGGCCAATTTTCTCCATTTTCGGGAAGGTTGGGTGCGCTTACAATGGCCATAATGACCGCTAAAGAGACCACAAAGAGTACTATTTTCATAAAGGAGAGGATTTCGATACCAAACTGTTTATAAAAGCATTTTCTGGGGTTTTCTACCAAATTTTTCCGATTCCCGGCGTATCTTTGCACCTTAGAACCCAAGCTATGCAATTAAATTCCCTGACAGCTATCTCTCCCGTAGACGGGCGCTACCGTCGGCAAGTTGAAAAACTCGCCCCTTATTTTTCCGAATTTGGACTGATTCGCTACCGCATTCTGATCGAAGTGGAATATTTTATTTCCCTCTGTGAATTGCCATTGCCGCAACTGAAAGACTTCGACAAAGTGCATTATTCCGACTTGCGCGCACTCTA
This sequence comes from Runella sp., assembly GCA_027486105.1. Classification (GTDB taxonomy): domain Bacteria; phylum Bacteroidota; class Bacteroidia; order Cytophagales; family Spirosomataceae; genus Runella. The sequence continues at coordinate 11,459 of JAIXPV010000224.1, forward strand.
CGGCGAATTTTCGGAGAAAGACGCGCTGATGATCAAAGAGATTGAATCAGTGACCAACCACGACGTGAAAGCGGTGGAGTATTTCATCAAGGAAAAGCTGAAAGACAAGAAATTAGAGCAGTTTTTAGAATTTATCCACTTCGGATTGACTTCCCAAGATATTAATAATACCTCCATTCCATTGTCGCTCAAAGACGCCCTCAAAGCTGAAATTGTACCGATGTTTGATGAGGTGTTGGCCAAATTAAAAGCCTTGGCAGAAGAGTGGAAACACATTCCGATGCTGGCCCGCACGCACGGGCAACCTGCCTCACCGACGCGGTTGGGGAAAGAATTTGGGGTATTTGCCGAACGCCTTGAAAAACAATTGCAGATGCTTCAAGCCGTGCCCTTTGCGGCAAAATTTGGCGGAGCAACGGGCAATTTCAACGCCCACCACGTAGCTTATCCCGACATTGACTGGGTGGCTTTTGGCAATCATTTTGTCAACGATCACTTGGGCCTTTCGCGGAGTCAATTGACTACGCAGATTGAACATTATGACATGTTGGCGGCGCTGATGGATACCTTCAAGCGCCTGAATACTATCCTGATAGACCTCGATCGTGATATTTGGACGTACGTGTCGATGGAGTATTTTAAACAGAAAATCAAAGCGGGAGAAATCGGCTCATCGGCCATGCCGCACAAGGTGAATCCGATTGATTTTGAGAATTCGGAAGGAAATCTGGGCATTGCCAACGCGGTTTTTGAACATCTGTCGGCCAAACTTCCTATTTCTCGCCTTCAACGTGATTTGACGGACTCAACCGTCCTCCGAAACTTAGGCGTTCCGTTGGCGCATACCATCATTGCCTTGAAAGCTTTGATGCGCGGATTAGGCAAACTGGAACTAAATGAAAGCGCTTTTTACGCCGATTTGGAAAACAACTGGGCCGTGGTAGCCGAAGCGATTCAGACCGTTTTGCGCCGCGAAGCCTACCCGCAGCCCTACGAAGCCTTGAAAAACCTTACCCGCAAAAATGAAAAAATCACGGCCAACGCCATCGCCGAATTCATCGATGGTTTGGATGTTTCGGACGAAATCAAAGAAGAATTAAGAGCTATTTCGCCGTTTAGTTATACGGGGGTGTAGTTTTACCCGTTACGCGATTAGGCGTCCGACGGTTCCAAACCGTCATACGCCTAATTTTGTCGTCGTTCATGCCGCCGTTGGTGTTTCTCACCAACGGCATTTTTGTTGTTATTAAGCTTTACAGCAGCCTATTATCCCAAAAATAATCCTCAGTTCGCACCAATTGAACTTTTGAGGAAAAGGCGGGGTGCTCGGTGTTGATGACGTAGTTATATTCCTGAGAAATAATCGCTGAAGGTACTTTCAATATAAGCGTTTCCTGCCGCTGATACCACTCACTCCCCAATCGTTGAAGCTTTGAATAGGCATTCAATGAGCGCCAATCCGCTGGCAAGTCCGCCAAACGAACGTGTTTGATGAGATTTTCTTCGTCGGCCACGGAAATCACCATCACTTTATACTGAAAAGTCGGAACAATCATATTTCGATGAACGACCAGTTCTAGCGTCGATAAAGAGCGTGAACTGCCCGTATAAATGACCAGTTGGCCCTGCAAATTCCAGCGATTGGCGCTGCCCGAAGAAGTGAGGCGGTTCGAGTATTTTTCATGATAAATCCTAAACACTTCCATGCCTATACATTATCGCCAAACTCCATCGCCGTGAGTCGGTCGTTTACAAATCTGATTCCGCTTACCGTCGTTAGATACATCACGGGAGGGCGGTTGTCAAAAAAGAAGTTTGGGGTATTTAGCCATTGGTCAAATCCTTTGTTAGTACCAAACAACTCAATTCCTCGCTTCATGAGGGCCAAAAGCAATAAAATATGCTCCTGCACATTGGCTTTAAACTTATTTTCTGTCTGTCGATACGACCTAAACGTCTTAGGACTAACATTTAACCAATCGCCAATCACGTCATCGTTAAAATCAGTTCGTTTTTTGATGGTCTCCACGTAGCGCCAATCAATCTCTTTGTTTTGAAGAAATACCAATACTTCACTGTCGCTTATTTGCGCTGGCACCTCTTCCCATAGGCTTGTATCTTCAATGATTTCGTGCTTAGTTTTCATGATGACTTTGATTGTACAAAAACAAATATAGGTAATATTACCTTTTATAAAAAGAAATATTACCTATCACCTCACTTTCACCATCTCAGGTTGCCCCACCACTTCGAGTTTAAACACATCGTTGCGGGAGTAATGCCCCACAATGTCAAAATCCAGTTTGCTTTTGGCCAATACTGAAAAATCTAACTCGGCGGTAAGCAAACCTTCTTCGTTCCAAAGCGGCCCCGCCAAGACCTCACCCAACGGTGAAATAATGACGCTACCGCCACTGCCCATAATTTCAGGCTCATGGGTCAAATCTGCCTGAAAATGTTCGGGATAATCGGATTTTTGCACAAACTGGTTACACGCTAGTACAAAACAGCGGCCTTCTAGCGCAATATGCTGCATGGTCGATTGCCACGAGTCACGGGAATCGGCCGTCGGAGCGAGGTAAATTTCCACGCCACGTTGGTACATCGACATCCGCGCCAGCGGCATGTAATTTTCCCAACAAATCAACCCGCCTATTTTACCAATTTCGGTATCAAAACTGACCAATGTACTGCCATCGCTTTCGGCCCAAATGTAGCGTTCCAAACCCGTAGGTTTGAGCTTTCGGTGATTGCCGATGAGGTTACCCTGTTTGTCAAAATACAGCAATGCACAATGCAAAGATCCACCTATGCTCTCGCGCTCGGTAACGCCCAAAGCCACATAAATCCCCACTTTGCGGATGGCTTCACTGATTTGTGCTACATAATGCGACGAAATTTCAAGACTATTTTCCCAGTACTCCAACCATTGATTCCGACTTTTTTCGGTACGGCGTCCTACGATGGAATCAAAATCTAACCCACGCGGATAACAGGGAATAAAGGATTCGGGAAAAAGCAACAATTCACAGCCTGCAGCGGCGCCTTTTTCTATCCACTCAATAACGAGTTGAACGGTTTTCTCAATGTCAAACAACGCAGGTGTAGCCTGTACTACACCCACTTTTACTTTTTTGTGTTGCATTTTTACTTGGTTTCTTCGCCTAAAGCCTCGTCTATGGTATCAATGATAAAATCGCATTGGTCTTGCGTAAGAATCAAAGAAGGTCGCAGCGTAATGACATTGCCTTCGATGATTTTGAAGGCCAGCCCGCGCTCCATACAACGATACATGATGCGCTCGGCCTCTTCGTAAGCCCGTTCTTTGGTTTTGCGGTCTTTGACAAGGTCGATGCCGATGTGAAATCCTTTGCCTGCCACATTACCGATGAGTGGGTATTTTTCCTGCATTTCTCGAAACGCATTCATCAGATATTCCCCTTTGGTGGCTGCATTTTCTACGAGACGATGCTCCTCAATAAATTCAATTTCGGCCAAACCAGCCGCGCAGCAAAGGGGGTTTTTCTCGTGCGTAAAATGACCGATAGAACTGTCTTGTAGTACGTTATATTCAGATTTAGAAACAATTCCTGCAAACGGAACCATGCCACCACCCAACGATTTGCCCAGCACCAATACGTCGGGCGTAACGTAATGTTGGCTGGCAAACATTTTTCCTGTACGCCCCAACCCTTCAATGATTTCATCAAAAATCAGGAAGATTCCTTCACGGTCGCAAAGGCTGCGGATTTCTTGCCAATAATTTTTAGACGGTACCACGGGCGTAGACGAAATCGGTTCGGCCACGATGGCCGCAATATCGGGTTCGTTGCGGATAATGAGCTTGATTTGACGCAGGTATTCTTCGTCAATGGCGTCGATATCGTCCCATTTCCACGGATTGCGGTAGTAATTAGGAAACTCCGCGTGCAGCGCCCCGGGCACCATCGGGCCGTTGCCTTTCAGAAAATGTGCCTGTCCGCTCACGGCCCCCGATTGGAAACCTGTGCCGTGGTAGGCATCCCAAAACGAAATGGTTTTCCACTTGCCCGTGATTTGCTTGGCAAGCATCACGGCCATTTCGATAGCTTCTGAGCCCCCTGGGCAAAAAAGCACCCGATTCAGTCCCGCAGGGGCAATTTCGGTCAGTTTTTTGGCCAATTGAATGGCAGGGATATTGGTATATCTTCGGGGCGTAAAAGCCAAGGCTTCGGTCATTTGACGAATCATCGCTTCCACCACCGCAGGATTGTTAAAGCCCGCGTTATGGACGCCGTTGCCGTGCATATCTAAGTATTTTTTGCCATTTAGGTCATAGATATACGCGCCTTCGGTCTTGGAAAGCACGTTCATGACGGGCGTAGAAAGCGCCTGATGGAAGAAATATTTGGCATCTTCTTCCAGCCAATGCAGGGTTTGGGCATCCAACGATTGCGTATACAAATGGCGTTGCTCGGAAGAATTAATGTCGCCTTGGTCTTCGGAAATTAGGTTTTCGGGGGTCATGGAATGGGGTTTATGCTATTTTCGTTTTCGTTAAGAAATATAGCTTATTTTCCATTTTTCAGCTCAATAAGGTTAAGATAAAAACCTTATTTGACTAAATTTTGTCATTTAAGGCTAAAATATCCCAAACCATCCCCTTTTTTCAGTTAAAGAATTACGTTTTTTTGACCCGCGCTTTAATCGTATCTATAAAACTACTTTTTCCCTTTTTCTTTTCTTCGCCAATCAAAAAACCGTAGGGTTGCAAAGGCTCAATATTATCAAAAACAACTTTGGCAATGCCTACCAACGGAATAGCCATTACCATTCCCGCTACACCCCAAACCAACTCCCCAACCACAATGGCAATGATTGTAAACAACGGATTAATTTTGACTTGTGCTCCCACCACCAATGGTTCTAGAATATAGGTTTGCAGAAATTGAACCGTTCCGTAGGTAAGTACAATCCCGAGTACCATTGCTGAATCTCCCCCCTGCGAGAGCGCACCAACGACGGTCAGCGTGGTGCCCGTAATGTTGCCCACAAAGGGTACTATTTCAAATAAGCCACAAATCATGGCAAAAAAGAGCGCATTTTTTACGCCGATTATCGAAAATCCGAGGCCGTACATCACCCAAAGCATGGCAATCATCATGGCTAGGCCCAAAAGATATTGTTGCGCCACGTGCGACGCATCGCTGATGATTTTATTGCCTTTTGCTTTTTGGTCAACGGGCACCATTTTTAAAATAAATTGCTTCAGGTGCGTGCGTGAATACATCAACAAAAAAGTATAAACCAACACCAGTACCAAGTCCACCAACAGACTCGTAGACAAGCTCATGACCGACAACACCATTTTTCCGGCATTGCCAACCCCCGACGATTGTTGCTGCTTTAGCAATTCTTTTTGTTTTTGGGGCGAGAGTCCGAATTGATTACTCAATGTCTCTTGCAATTTCTTCTCTAACTCCCCGATGTACTGCTGCATTTTGGGGAGGTCATCGACAAAACTGGCAATTTGCCATGAAAGTATCCCAATGATTCCAATCACCACAACAACCAAAAAAAGAAGGCAGAGAAAGGTTGCCAACCCGCGCCCAATCCCTTTCTTTTCCATCCAACGCCCCAGCGGCAACATCAGCATCGCAATAATGCAGGCAAGCGACAAAGGCACCAAAAAGGGTTTGGCGAAGTACAAGCCTGCGATACCCAGAAAAAAACAGCAAGAACTTGAAGGGTTTTGGAAAGCGACGAGGTGTGCATAGCGTTGTGACTGAATATAAATCGGCCGATTTGTTATGGCCGAGAATCTTAGGTCAATGTTACAAAAATTCAGTCTATAATTTCTGGCTGCGCATTCATTTAGCTATACAGGGCTTTCTCATAAAAAACAACTATCTGTAAATCACTATTTTGAGGCTATCTCTAAATTAGTCGCTTGTTATTAAAAAAACTAAATGAGTCCCAAAATATAGGGTTTGACTAAAAAAAATCCTAAAAGGCTCGTGTTATTTGGAGGGGAGCGAACAGTTTGTCATTTTTATGAGAAAGCCCTGTTTAGCTATAGAAATTGTATATAGCATAAAAAACACAATCTTTCGACTGTATGAAGTTGTCAGTACCTTCAGAGACTGTTGACTTATTACGAAATCGCAATCCTTAAAGACTATAAAAACCATCAACAGCATCCTGTATCATTGATATGCCTTCTTTTTTTTCAAGCTGGCATTTATGTTCTCGCCACATTTGTTGAATCTCGATTAGGTCTTGTTTTGTAAATTCAAACGTTTGGTTGCAAAGAATTTCATAAGCACTGATTTTGGATTCATAGCTCTCGTAGAACAAAATTTTAAATATCTCTTTTAACTTTTTGCTACAGTCCAAAGATTCCAAAGCATACACCATCGTCCCATTATAGTTGTGATTTTCCTTTTTGAAAATCGCTATAAGGAGTGGTTCTAATGCTTTATTTTCTTTACGATCTTTTAAGGCAAGTGCAGCTTTATTCCTTATAACTGGATTTTCTAACTTTAGAAGTGAAATTAAGAATTCACTTACCTCTTCTTCGCTAATTTCTTCAGGCCAATTAGTTAAATTTTCAATAAAGCCCC
>JAIXPV010000649.1 GCA_027486105.1 Runella sp.
AGACCCCGAAGAAAAAGGGATTGATTTGAAAAAACCGATGTATGTACGCATCTACGGCGAATGGACCAAAAAAAGCGGTCTGGCGCGCATTGAAAATGGGAAAACACTGGTGGTCAAACCTTTGATATGGGAAGATGCCGCCATCGGAAGCCTCACTAAAGCAAAAAAAGCCGATGTATTTGTGTTTTCTAGAGAAACCTTCACCAAGCCTCGTCAGTATTTTGTGAGCAACAGTGTAGAGTTAGCTTCTGAAAAACAGCTCACCAAAAATGCGCCATTGTTTGACAAATACGCTTGGTCGGCGGGCACACGTTTAGTAGATTATGTAAGCGATAAAGGCGATTCGTTGCAGGGAGCACTGTTTTTACCTGCGGGGTATGAACAGGGCAAAAAATACCCAACCATCATTTATTACTACGAAAAACTTTCGCAATCGCTGCATAACTTCTCAAACCCAAGCTACTCGGGAACGGGCTGGAATCCAGGAATTTATACCTCTAATGGCTATGCAGTATTTATTCCAGACATTGTGTATAAACTCAACGACCCTGGTATGTCGGCCATTTGGTGCGTACTGCCAGCCGTAAAAGCGGCCCTCAAAACGGGTGTAATTGACGAAGCCCGCATGGGTATTCACGGGCACTCGTGGGGCGGCTACCAAACCAGTTTCTTGATTACCCAGACCAATATGTTTAAAGCCGCCGCCGCTGGTGCACCACTGACCGACATGATTTCGATGTATAACCTCATTTATAAAAACAGCGGTACAAGCAACGGCCAGATTTTTGAGGGTTCGCAGGGACGCTTGGTGGCTCCTTGGGAAAACTGGGATGCCTACCACCGCAATTCACCGATTTATCACGTCACCAAAGTACAAACACCGCTGTTGTTGTTGCACAACGACGCCGACGGTGCCGTAGACTTTACGCAGGGTGTGGAATTTTATACGGCCTTGCGCCGCCTGAAAAAGCCCGTAGTGATGATGCAGTACAAAGGCGAAAACCACGGTTTGGCAAAGCAGCCCAACCGCAAAGATTATTCGGTACGTATGATGGAGTTTTTTGACGCACAACTAAAAGGCAAACCCGCCCCCGAATGGTGGTCAAAAGGTATTCCTCGGCTGGATTTAGAAAAACACTTAGAAAATCGCATTTTTGAAGATTAAGAGTATTTGTCACCGGCACTGACCGCGCGGCTAAAAGGGTCTAACAATAGATGCTTTACACTCACCCTGACGAGATTCAAGTCTTGTCAGGGTTTTTTGTTTCTTCCCTAAACTTTACATAAACATGTTCATCCCATATTTTATCTTCTTTGCAGACCGACTGCCGTAACACTGCTTCAAACTGATAACCAGCCTTTTCTAGCACCCGCATAGAAGCGCGGTTATATTCAAAAACACCTGCGTACAGCCGATGTACCTCGTAGTGTCTAAAGGTATATTCTGTCATTTCTTTCACCGCTTCCGCCATGATTCCGCGGCCCCAAAAAGGCTCGGCTAGCCAATAGCCAATTTCGGCATTTTTACGAAAAACGTCTTTTTGGAGAATGATTCCCACCCCACCTACCGCCTCCCCATCTACGTCGATGGCAAAGACGGTCGGACGTTTTTCCATTTCACAAAGTTCAATCCAGTGTTGAGCGTCGTCGAGGGTATAAGGATGCGGGAAGGAATCACGTACGTTGCGCCAGATTCGGTAATTGTTGGCATATTTGGCCAACAACGGTTCGTCACCAGGTTGCCAACGGCGCAGATGATAAGGCATCATTGTTATGACATTGTTTTTAACAAAAATACAAAAACAAATGAATCACGCACTACCACTTGACATTCATCTGCTTATGTTGCCTTTAATCCCAAAATTATCCCAATTGTATATGTCTTTTTACTATTTTCGTAAAAACAACCCTTACAGATATTTTATGAAACTAACCATCCAAAATCTCTCCAAAACGTATTCTAATGGAGTACACGCCCTCAAAGGCGTATCGTTGACAATCAATCAAGGTATGTTTGGACTGCTGGGGCCCAATGGCGCAGGAAAATCATCGCTCATGCGAACCATCGCTACCCTTCAGGAAGCCGATAGCGGGAGCGTTATGCTGGGCGATTTAGACGTGCTTCATCAGAAAGAAGAAGTCCGCAAAGTGCTGGGCTATTTACCCCAAGAATTTGGCGTTTATCCACGCGTAACGGCCGAAACCATGCTCGACCACATTGCGAGTTTGAAGGGCATCCAAAATGCTAAACAACGCAAAGAAATTGTGGAAGGGCTATTGCAAAAAGTAAATCTATTTCAAGTCAGAAAGAAGAATTTAGGAACATTTTCGGGGGGAATGAAACAACGTTTTGGTATTGCACAGGCATTGTTGGGCAATCCGAAACTCATCATTGTGGACGAGCCGACGGCCGGTCTTGACCCTGCCGAACGAAATCGTTTCCACAACCTTCTTTCCGAAATCGGCGAAAATACGATTGTGATTCTCTCGACCCACATTGTAGAAGATGTCACTAATCTGTGTTCCGACATGGCCATTATTTGCCTCGGCGAAGTCGTCGCTCAAGGAAATCCGAACGACTTAGTGAAAGCAATCAGCGGTAAGGTGTGGAAAAAAATGATTGATAAATCCGAATTAGAGCATTACCAAGCCAATTATGAGGTAATTTCTACGTCTTTGAAAATGGGTAAAACCCAAATCAGGGTCATTTCAGAGGAACCACTCAGCAATTTTGAACCCACCACTGCTGATTTGGAAGACGTTTATTTCTGTGAAATAACCAAACGAGTGGGATTGGCGGTGTAGTTATTGTCAGGCGATTTTCACTGCTTACTATTTGTTTATCACTGATTTAAACTCCTCATCCCTCACTTCTAGAAATTATGTTCAAAGAAATATTCCTTTTTGAATTAAAATATCGCTTCAAGCGGCCTGCCACTTATCTGTATTTTGGCCTACTGTTTTTGTTCATGTTTTTGAACATTATTTACGGCAGCGGCCCCGCTTCCGAAAAAGCGAACCTCAATTCGCCCTACGCCATCTCTCAGATGCTCATTATTATCTCCATTTTTGCCAGCCTGATAAGCTCGGCTATCATGGGCGTGCCCATCTATCGCGATGTAGAATTTGGTACTAAAGATTACTTTTTCAGCTTTCCCATCACCGAAAAAGGCTACTTACTAGGCCGTTTTTTGGGGTCGTTTGTTACGCTTTTGTTCGTTTGCTTCGGCATGGTATTAGGCATCATGTTGGGAGGAATTTTGGGGCCCATGCTCGGACTGGCCGAAAACGCCAGCCGCTTTGCACCCGTCAATTTGTGGCATCATTTGCAGCCTTATTTGCTTTTTGTTGTGCCCAATATGCTGTTTACAGGCTGTTTATTTTTTAGCTTGGTAGCACTTACGCGTAAGGTGTTTATTATCTACTCAGGAGGCATTTTATTGCTGATTGCCTATCTGCTTTCCACCGTTTTGACCCGTGATTTGGAAAACAAAAACCTCGTAGATTTGATTGACCCCTTCGGTCTTACCACATTCAACAACGCGACCAAATACTGGACTCCTTTTGAACAAAATACCCTCACCGCCCCACTCGTTGGTAATCTACTCTACAATCGCCTGATATGGACTGGCTTGGGAGTGTTGGTCTTTTTGGGGGTGTTTTTTCGATTTAGTTTTCAGCGGTTTCTGTCGGTAAAGTTAGGCAAGAAACAAAGAGACGAAGAACGGCCAACTACGCGTTTGTCGCTGAGGGATTTGCCCGTGGCCGACAAAGTCTATTCAGGCAGCATATTTCTTCGTCAAATGTTTAGTCAAGCGTGGTTGGAGTTTGGGCAGATTATCCGTGACCCGTACTTTATTGCCATCATGGTTGGGGCGTTGTTTTTTCTGTTTACTGATGGATCGTTTGGTTTCCCACAGTTCGGAACCCCCTCTTTGCCTTTGACCTACTACATGATTGAGGTCAAAGACTTCAATTATGGCTTGTTCGTGTATATTATCTTGATTTTTTACACGGGAGAGGTAGTCCACCGCGACAAGTCGGTGAAGTACAATCTCATCTCAGATTCGTTGCCCATACCCAACTGGATGGTGTACGGCTCTAAGTTTTTGGCCATTGTACTAGTGGGATTTGTGATGGCTAACTTAGTGATTGTCAGCGGAGTCGCAAATCAGATTATCAAAGGATATTTCAACTTTGAGTTTGATAAGTACTTCACTGACTTGTATTTGATTGAGTTTCCCGAATACATCGAATTGGCGATGTTAGCCTTTTTTATGCACATTTTGGTCAACCAAAAATTCCTCGGACACATTCTTACCATTGGGCTTTGGTTTTTGTTAGGAAGCATTCAAAGTTTTGCCGAAATCAACTACAACCTATTCTTTTTCAGCTATTTCCCCAACTACCGAATTTCTGACATGAATGGGTTTGGGCATTTTGCCAAGCCCCTTTTCTGGTTTCATTTCAACTGGTTGGCATTGGGTGCCTTGCTTCTGGTGGTGGGCAATTTATTTTGGAACCGAGGGTCAGAAGATGCTTTCAAAGCCCGTTGGCAATTGATGAAGCAGCGGCTCAGTGGAAAATCGTATGCGTGGCTCACGCTTTTTACGGGGCTGTGGCTGGGGGCGAGCGCGTACATTTATTACAACGTGAGCATCCTGAACAAATACGTTGGCATTGAGGAGGGGCGACAACAAGGCGCGAATTACGAAAAGAAATACAAAAAGTACGAACGTACGCCCCAGCCCAAAGTGATAGACGTGAAGGTGAATATTGACCTTTTTCCGAGTGAGCGAGCCTGTGATGCCCAAGGGGTATTTACGCTGGTCAACAAAACCCAAGTACCCATTGATTCGCTTCACCTGAACATGGGTAGCCCCATTGCCCACACCGACATTAAAAAACTCACTATCAACGGGGTACCCCCAAAAATCATTTTGGATGACAAAGAGTTGAAGTATCAAATCTATCGCCTTCCCAAGACCCTGCAACCGGGAGATACGGTAAAGATGGAGGTAGTAGTACGCGCCGAAAATCGGGGTTTTGAGAACAGCGGTTTAAGCCGTGAAATTGTTGAAAACGGTACTTTTTTCGACCTTCAAATCTTTCCTTCGATGGGCTACGGCGGCGATAAAATTGATTCGGACAAGTACCGCAAAAAGTACGGATTGCCCGAAAAAAAATATACGTTACCTACCCAATCCGATGCTTTTGGATTGAGTACATTGCTCTTCAACGACGATGCTGATTTGGTCACATTTGAAGGCACCGTCAGTACCGAACCCGACCAGATTGCCATCATGCCCGGCTACCTCCAAAAAGAGTGGACCGACAAAGGGCGGCGCTATTTTTACTACAAACAGGAAGGGCTGATGGACTTATTTTTTAACGTTTGCTCGGCTCGCTACGTGGTCAAGAAAGACGTTTGGAAAGCCCCCGACGGCAAGGAAATCAAAATTGCAATTTATCACCACCCTGGCCACGAGAAGAATTTAGGCCATTTCATCAAAGGGGTAAAAGATGCGTTGGCGTACAACCACGTCAATTATCGCCCGTATCAGTACAGCGAAATGCGGATTATTGAGTTTCCGCGCTACGCAGGTTTTGCGCAATCGTTTCCTAATACCGTGCCTTACACCGAAAGTTTTGGCTGGGTAGCCGATTTTTCTGACCCTAACGACACCGATTACGCCTACTACGTGACCGCCCATGAAGTAGCACACCAATGGTGGGGGCACCAGATTTGTCCGAGTTATACGCGCGGGGCCAATCAAATTTCGGAATCAATGGCCGAATACTCTTCGCTGATGGTGTTGAAGAAAGAATACGGCGAAGATGCCATGCAAAACCGCCTCAAGTACTGCTTAGATGCGTACCTGCGAGGACGTTCTAACGAGAGTAAATTTGAAGAAACGCTGCTCGAAAACGACAGCCGTTCTTACGTGTGGTACGACAAAGGCTCGTTGGTACTCTACGCTTTGCAGGATTTGATTGGAGAAAAGAACATGAACAAAGCCCTCAGTGATTTTGCTAACGAAAACGCGTTTCTGGAAAAACCGCCATATCCAACTTCGGGCAAGTGGTTTGCGGCTTTGCGGAAGGTTGTGCCAGATTCGTTGCAGTATTTTGCCGAAGATAGTTTTGAGAAAATAGCCTTGTACGAAAACCGAATCACCAAAGCCGAAGCCACCAAAGGAAAAGGCAACGAGTACAAGGTAAAACTCAACAAAAAAAAAAAAAAACTCTACTACGACAAGCAAGGAAAGGAAATAAGTACGGGCAAAGGGCGTGATTATATTGACATTGGTATTTTTGCCGAAGAAGGTAAAAACACGAAAGGCATGAAGAAAAAAGTGCCGCTGTACCTCAAAAAACACTGGCTCACTCCCGGTGAACACACGCTCGAATTTACCGTCAAAGGCGAACCTAAAAAAGCGGGTATAGACCCCTACAACAAACTCATTGACCGTATTTCAGATGACAATGTGACGACGGTTGAGGGTTTGTAGAGAGGAGCTTTTTCCTAAAATTTTACTCGTTCATCAATGTCCCTGCTTTAGATTTTTTGCAAACGTGCTGTCGGGTTTGAGAACCCGACAGCACAGTGAGAGCCTGACGGCACTTTGAGTTTAAAATTCAACGGCCAAATCACCACGTTTTAAGGGCTGCCAACGCAGGTAAGTAAGCGAACGCCAGAGCCACTCAACTGGCCCATAAGTGTAGTTTGAAAGCCACCAACGGCTAAAAATAATCTGCCCGATAAAAACTGGAATCGTCATGAGCAAGCAAATCCAAGGGTTGACCTCGCCCATCAGATTGAAACCCACCCCGTAAAAAAGAATTATCCCAATCAGTGTCTGACTTAGATACGAAGTAAGGGCCATTTTGCCGATAACGGAAAAATTTTGCAACGCCCCCTGCCAACTTTTCTTTTGCAACAAGAACGTCATGCCCACGATGTAGAAAAACGTCAGCAACATACAATGGACATCATATAACGCGCTCATCAGCAGGTTAAACCACGGTTTTGGTTCGCCATTGCCAAAGACTATTCCCAACGGAACTGCCACCACAATGATACCCAACGTAGCAAAACCGCTAATTTTAAGCCATTTTTTAAAAAACAATCGATGCTCTTCCCATTTGGCAAACCATTTGCGTCGCCCTGCCAACAAACCCAACAGAAAATAACCAAGCGTAATGTAAATGCGGCCGCTGTCAAACTGAAAATCAAATTTATCAGCCATCGCAGGCACATTGGCCGTGAGGAGTTCACGGTAATCGCCCTTTTTTACGGTATCCCAATACGACTTATTTTTTTGTTCATTTTGTTTTTGTTGCTGTGCCGTCGGCGGCGGGGTTGGATAGAAAAATCGATACCCATCGCGGAGGCGAATCGGCAGGTTAAGCATCAGCAATAAGGATGCAATAATCAACACTTTGTCGGAAGCATTGCGAAACAAAATCATGACTAACCCTACGACAAAATAAATGCTCAGGATGTCGCCTCGCCAATGCAGACTGTGCGCCAAGCCAATCAATCCCAAAATAAACAAACGCCACACAAACCGCCCAATGGTAAAGCTTTTGCTCTCCATTTGAAGCGCAAAACTTAAGCCGAACAGAAAGGAAAAAAAGGTGTAAAATTTCCCCGAAATAAAAATCCCCTCAAAGGCACCCGCGATTTGAAAACCGATGTCGTTGATATATTTCTGAAAAATATCGTCGGGGGCCGGGCCTGCGTTGAACCAATACGTAATATGGGCAATCAGGATTCCTAAAAGGGCAAAACCCCGAAGACCATCAATGAGTAAGATACGCTCCTTAGGAGCAATGGCTGTTGTTTTCATAAAATTTGTGTTAATGGCTTGTATAATAGGCAAAAGACATTCCAAACCCACTTTTCCCCTACAAACTTATGGAATAATTACGACATCTTTTTTGAAGCACAATTTCGTTGCATCAACGGCTTTTTAGTAAGTTGCAGGCAAATTCACCAAACAAACGCAATTAGTTTTTCAGCCTATAAGGTAATAGATAGACGCACTGATAGCCGAAATTTGGAAAGCCAATATTTCGGATAGTCTCAAAATTTCAGTAAAAACTACTATCAGGATGATTTTTAAAAAAGTATATTTGATAAAAAACTAAAAAGATGCAGACATCTGCTTCGCCGCAAAGGCTTACAAACCTACAGGTTGAATTGTTGAATACATTCGCCTACGATCTCTCGGAAGAAGAGCTTAAAGACCTAAAAAAAGTTTTAGTCAAATTCTTCGCTGACCGTATACGCCAACATACTGACAAAATTTGGCAGGAAAAAGGCTATACAGCTAAAACTATGCAAGATTGGTTAAATGAGGAAAAGCAATAAATTACGGGTTGTGCTAGATACCAATGTATTTTTGGTATCATTGGCGGCTCAATCACCTTTTGCTCTTATTTTTGAAGCGCTAATTGATGGCAAATTTGAATTGGCGGTTAATACTGAAATTATTGCAGAATATGAAGAAGTCATTGCTAAACGATACGACAATCAAACTGTTAATGACGTCCTTGAATTAATTTTACACTTAGACAACATACATCGTCAAGATGTGTTTTATCAATGGAAATTGATTGAGCAAGATTTCGATGATAACAAGTTTACTGACGTCTATGTAGCTTCTCAAGCAGATTATTTAGTAACAAATGACCGCCATTTTTCTGTAGTGAAAACAATCTCATTTCCACCAATTAATTTAGTGAAGGCGGAAAACTTTCTCGAACTTTTATCTCAACTATAATACTTATCAGCCCCCGAATCTTCATTGGTGCTTCGGGTGGAATATAATCTCATTTGTAATCCAAACTATTCCTAAATAAACCCTCATCTACATGTTAAAACTTGGATTTGTAAGCGCCATTTTAGCCGATTTTGGTTATGAACACGTGATAGATTTTGCCGCAAATCACGGATTTTCTTGTGTTGAAATAATGTGCTGGCCCACCCACAACGCCGACGCACGTCGCTATGCGGGTGTTACACACATTGATGCTGACCGCGTACTCACCGATACCATCTACGCCCACAATCTTATTCATTTTGCCAAAGAAAAACAGGTAACCATTTCAGCATTAGGCTATTACCCCAACCCTTTGGATCCCGATGCCGACAAAGCCGTTTTTTATCGCGAACATATCAAGCAATTAATCAAAGCCGCCGCGAAGCTTGGCTTACACAACGTCAATACGTTCATTGGCCGCGACCCGTCCAAAAGTATTACCGAAAACCTGAAAACGTTTGGTAAAGTATGGCCCGAAATTATTCAGGTGGCCGAAGCCCACAACGTCAAAATCGGCATCGAAAACTGTCCCATGTTTTTTATTTTTTATTAGTGGCCCGGCGGCAAAAACTTAGCTACCACGCCCGCCGTGTGGGACCGCATGTTTGAAATTATCCCAAGCCCTATTTTGGGGTTGAATTATGACCCATCGCACATGATTTGGCAAATGATGGACGAAGCAAAACCCATTTATGACTATAAAGACCGCCTGCACCATATCCATCTCAAAGACGCCAAAGTTTACAAAGAAAAGCTCGACCGCGTGGGCATTATGGCCAATCCACTTGAGTACCACAGCCCAAAGCTCCCTGGCTTGGGTGATGTAAATTGGCGTAAATTCTTCGCAGCCCTGACCGACGTGCGCTACCGAGGCCCCGTGTGTATTGAAGTGGAAGACAAAGCCTACGAAGGTAGCATCGACGACGTAAAAGATGCGATTTTGACCAGTAGAAACTATTTGAGGCAGTTTTTAGGATAGCAGAAATCGCCCATACCAAGCAACTTTCCGAAAGATGTACTACCTTTCGGAAAGTTTTTTTATTTCCACTCCTCGCAAATGAACCAGAACCTAAACGATGGGCTCAATTTCTTGTCCAAACTCTCCCGCAAGCGGGTCTGGAATGCCCTGAAGGTGATTTATAGTTTTTACGAATCCAAATGGACGGGTAAAGCCACCCAACGCGGCTTGCCGATGAGCATATCTTTTGAACCTACCACAAGTTGTAATCTTCGTTGTCCAGAGTGCCCCAGTGGCCTGCGGTCTTTTACCAGGCCAACTGGAATGTTGGAAGATGGGTTGTTCAAAAAGACCATTGACGAGCTTTCGGATACGCTTTTGTACCTCATTTTTTATTTTCAGGGAGAACCTTACTTGCACCCCAAATTTTTGGAACTGGTCAAGTATGCCTCCAAAAAAGGCATTTACACCGCCACCTCCACCAACGCCCATTATCTCAACGACGCTACCGCCCGCCGCACGGTGGAAAGTGGCCTCGACCGCCTCATTGTGTCAATAGATGGTACTACGCAGGACGTGTACGAACAGTACCGCGTAGGTGGAAAACTGGAAAAAGTATTGGACGGCACCCGCAACATCTTGAAATGGAAACGGGAACTGAAGTCCAAAACGCCGCACGTCGTCTTTCAGTTTTTGGTGGTACAACCCAACCAACACCAAATCGAAGACGTAAAACGATTGGCCGACGAGCTGGGCGTAGATGAATTGGGACTCAAAACCGCCCAAATTTACGATTATGAACAAGGTGACCCGCTGATTCCGACCATTGATAAATACTCTCGCTATTCCCAAAAACCCGATGGCACTTATCAAATCAAAAATGGTTTGGACGGGCATTGCTGGAAGATGTGGCACTCGTGCGTGATCACCTGGGACGGAAAGGTGGTTCCTTGCTGTTTTGACAAAGACGCGCACTACCGATTAGGCGACGTGTCGGAAACAACATTCAAAAATCTTTGGCAGAGCGACGCTTACCGTCAGTTTCGCCAAACGCTGATTCGGTCACGCTCGGAGATTGAAATGTGCAAAAACTGCACCGAAGGAACGCAGGTATGGGCGTGATTTATTGGGAGTAAGAAGTGGTTGTCAAAAAAGCAAAGCAGCTGCTTTACTTTTGTAATACAGCCGCTTTGCATCTAAAATATTTGTGCTGAGCCTATGGGCTTGCAAGGTACAAGATGGCAAATGCAAGTGAATTACAAAAACCGATTTAGGAGTAATCGACCCCGTCAAATTTACCTTTGTAGCTCGAAGACCCAGAAAACAAACCCGCAGCAGCCCCTGAACGGCCTTGTGTAAACGAAGTGATTTATCAATAAAAAAAGGTTATTGCGACAACAGGTACAAAAAGTCGTTCTCGAAGTAGTTTTTAGTAGTATTATTGTGCATGGTTTTGGTAAAATTCAGCTTTAAGGCAAGAAAAACGATTACCCTGCCCATGAAGCAGTGTTGTCGATGGGCAGTCGTGTGTTTTGACTGTACATCAAAGAGTAGAATTGTATTATAAAGCCGCTTATGACCGTTATTATTCTCTTAAAATAAATCTTCTTTAATCAAGTGAATCTGAACCTTAGAGAAAAAGTAATCATTGTGACGGGTGGAGCCAAAGGAATCGGCGAAGCCATTGCCCGCACTTTGGCCGTAGAAGAAGCCATTCCCGTCATCATCGGGCGTAGCGCCACCGACAATCAGGCCGTCATTGAAAAAATCGAAGCCCTCGGGGGCATCGCATACGGCATCGAAGCCGAGCTCACCAACCCCGCCGAGTGCGAGAAAGCCATCCGCCTCACGGTAGAGCGCTTTGGACGCATTGACGGATTGGTCAACAACGCGGGCGTCAACGACGGAGTAGGACTCGAGAAGGGCAGCTATGAAGCCTTTATGGCATCTTTGCACAAAAATGTGGTGCATTATTATCTCCTCGCCCAACACGCTCTGCCGTACCTCATCAAAACCAAAGGCCCGATTGTGAACATCAGTTCCAAAGTAGCCGAAACGGGACAGGGCAACACGTCGGCCTATGCCGCCTCCAACGGTGCCCGCAACGCCCTGACGCGTGAATGGGCCGTTGAATTGCTCAAATACGGCATCCGGGTCAACGCCGTGATTGTGGCCGAGTCTTGGACACCCTTGTACGAAAAATGGATTCAAACCCTGCCCAACCCCGAAGAAACCCTCAACGACATCAACAGCCGGATTCCGCTCGGCAACCGCATGACCACTACCGACGAGATTGCGAATACTGTGGTATTTTTGCTTTCCAATAAATCAAGCCACACCACGGGGCAATTGATTCACGTAGACGGCGGATATGTGCATCTGGACCGGTCAGTCAGC
>JAIXPV010000080.1 GCA_027486105.1 Runella sp.
AATAAATTGGGGATGAGGCGGGTTGTGAGCAACCCGCCTCACTGCTGGTGTCGGTTGCTCACAACCGACACTTTTTTTACAGCTTTTTCAACGATTCCAATAAAGCAGGCGAGACCTTAAATGCCGTTCCGTGGCGAATACCTTCGGGGAATTTCACTTGGTCAGATATATCTTCCCAAGTTTTCATGTCTTTTGAGCGCACCGCTCCGTATTTGTGCTGGGTGTATTTGTCGAAATACACGTATACATACTCTCCCACTTCAATGGCAGTTGGGCCTTCAGCCCAGTAGTTGCCCGTAATGGGTGCCGAAACCTGCGTAGGGAAAGGCCCCAACGCGCTGTTGGCCTTTGTGATACGGATATTTTTCTCGGCGGGCTTTGGGTTTTCGTTTTTCAAAAACATGTAGTAATCTTTTCCTTTTTCAAAAATCGTTGCATCAATCACGCTGAATTCAGGGTTAAAGAATATTTTTGTTTCGCTGAAGGTCTTGAAGTCCGGCGTAGTCACGTAATACATGCGGTGATTCAAGCCTTTTTCTTTTTCAGAATCTGCCACATCACTATGTCTTCCTGGAATGGTGGTAGCCCAAAAAACCAGGAATAACTTCGTTTTTTTATCGTATGCAATCTCAGGAGCCCAACTATTTTTGGCGGTAGGTTCGTGTTCCATCACAGGAATAGCCCGCTGTTCCGACCAATTCACTAAGTCTTTAGATGATGCATAGCCCACGATTTTGTCCCACCACCCGCTCGTCCAAACCATGTGGAAGGTTCCAGTTTTATCTTGGTAGATACACGGGTCGCGCATGAGTTTATCTTTCCCGATTATAGGCTGCAAAAAAGAGTTTCCTCCTTTCAACGCCTGCCACGTGAGGCCATCGGTGCTGTAAGCGAAGTGGAGTCCATCTTCCCCATTTTTGACAAAATACGAAAACAGATAAGCCTCTTTTTGGGCAATTGCTAAAAAAGGAAAAAGCATAAAAAGAACTAAAGGCCTGATTTTCATTTATATAGAGGTTTTAACATCAATTTATTTCGTAAATATCTTTAGGGTTACTCCTAATAATTCTCCTGCACCGTACTGTTGGTCGTTAGTTTTTAAGTACTAAAACACCTCCCACGATAATCAGCCCAATGCCAAATATTCGCCAAATATTCATGGGATGAACGGCAAAACCCACCCATCCAAAATGGTCAATCAGTACCCCCGCCACTAGCTGCCCCGCAATGATGAGACACAGAAGGTTGGCGGGTCCGATTTCTTTCACAATCAAAATTACGGTCAGAACGTAGAAGGCCCCAAACACCCCCCCGAGCCATTTCCACCAGCTGATACTTCTAAAGGTTTCAAAGCTTGGAATAGCGTCTTTGTTGAAAAGCAAGTAGCAAACCAACAAGACACATAAACCCGTGGCAAACGAAAGGATTGAAGATAAAATAGGGTTTTGGGTAGCAAGACGCAGTTGTGAATTAACCCCAGATTGAAACGTATTGGTTACGCCAATCAAAAAAGCCAACAATAGAAAAAAGTAATTCATGGGAAGTTAAAGCCAGATGAGTTCTGCAAACTTCCCAAAAAAATAGCGGAATAAAAAACAACTTATTTGGCGCGAATTGCTTCCACAGGGTCCATACGGGCAGCTCCAAAGGCTGGCACGATACCCGCCAAAACACCGATGATACTCGACACACTCAGTCCGAGAAGGATATTTTTGGGCGAAAGAATTATCTCCAACGTGCCCAATTGGATGAAAGACATTAAGTAAACCAACCCAATTCCGACCAATCCGCCGATGAGGCTCAGGAAAATGGCTTCAAACAGAAATTGAAATAAAATGAAGTAATTTTTTGCGCCTAACGATTTTTGGATGCCGATGAGGTTGGTGCGCTCTTTGACCGACACAAACATGATGTTGGCAATGCCAAACCCACCGACTAAAATAGAAAAGCTTCCAATTACCCAGCCTACCAGCGTAATCACTCCAAACAAACTTGAAACGGCTTTCGTGGCGGCCTCGGGGCGATTGATGGAGAAGTTTGTGGTCTGAGAAGGCTTCAAGCCGCGTTTGGTACGTAACAATCCTACAATTTCAGCCTCTAGTTCTACCAACCCTTCGTCTTGGGGTTTTCCTTTGACCACAATTGATACCGAACTACTGATGCGGTTTTGGAATGATTTTGCAAACGTTAAAAACGGCAACAAAACTTTGGTGTCGGGATTTCCCGCAATATCAAACAGCCCCTTCCCTTTTTTCTTTTGAACACCAATGACGGAATAGTTCAATCCTTTGATTTTAAAGCTTTTTCCTAGCGGATCGGGGTCATTGGGGAATAATGTTTCGGCAATTTCGGCCCCTATAATGGCAACACTCCGTCCAGCGTCTATTTCTTGCGCTGTAAAATATCGGCCCTTTTCAATTTCTACATCAGAGACTTTATTGAAATCGTAGGTCATCCCCTGAATCAACGCATCCATGCTATTATTGCCGTTTTTGGCCGTCAATCCGCCCTTAAATCCCATCGCCACTACCGCCTCGGCCCCTTCCATTCGCTCGGCCAAAAATTTGTAATCACTGTAGGAAGTTTCGGGCCACTGAAAATACTTCCACCACTGAAATTCTCCCCCAAAATTCCACGGCCATTTCTGCACATACACTACGTCGGTGCCGATGGTTGCCAAGCTTTGGCGAATACTCCGCTCCAGTGAATCAACAATGGTAAAAACCCCAATGATGGCAAAAATTCCGACCGTTACCCCCAGCAAAGACAAAGTGGTACGCAAAAGATTGGAGCGCAAAGCTTGCCAAGCAAAACGCAGACTTTCAAACGTTTGACGAAAAAACTTCATGGCCTTTGACGGTTTATTTTAATCAGTTTGAGAGGATCGACAACAAAAATTCTACATCCAATTCATATTTAACCAACATTTTACATGAATGGTAATCAGCCGGTTTGATTGGCGCGAGTCTGATGCTTTGTTTAACTAACATTCTGTTGTTCAAAAGATAGCACAAGCCTGCACTCACACAAATTCGAGCGTATTTTACCGCCAATTCAGAAATTTAGATTTTCTTTGCACTAAACTCATAACATGACTATCAGGAGGTGATTGGAAGGATGAGTTCCTTCAAAAATTTGCCGTTTATTCGGCCCATTCAATCCATAATTTTTGTATGAAAATCAGCACAAATTCGCGTACCGATCTTTTTGTTCATATCAGTCTTGTCGTAGCGCTTGTTGTGGCACTATTTTTGGGGTTCTTCTTTTTGTATTTACCATTTACAACCAATCACGGACAAAGTATTACGGTACCAGACCTAACGGGCATGAGTACGCAACAATTGGAAGATTACCTCGAAGAGCGTAATCTGCGCTACGAAGTGGTCGATTGTACGTTTGTTGTAGGTCAAAAACCTTTGACGGTGATTCGCCAAAACCCTAAGTCGGGTTTACGCGTTAAAGAAGACCGCAAAATATACGTTTACATCACGGCACAAACCGCACCCAACGTAAAAATGCCTCAATTGGAAGACCGTACCTTAAACAGTGCTAAAGCAGAATTAGGACGACTGGGATTGCGATTGGGCGAAATAAAATATGTTCCAGACCCCGCCCAAAATTCGGTGATGGCCCAATTGTTCAACGGAAAACGCATTACACCGGGCACGCTCATTCCACAAGGTTCTATCATTGTTTTAGAAGTCGGAGATGGCATCGGAAATACTGAATTTGATGTTCCAGACGTTGTAGGTAAAACACTCGAAGAAGCCGACTTTGTACTGAAAGCTTCTAGCCTTAAGCGTGGACTTGTTATGCCCGTAGAAGACCCTACCAAAGCACCAGGAACGGTCATCCGACAAAATCCAGAAGCAGGGGCAGGAAATAAAATCCACGTAGGCGAGGTGATTGACTTATGGGTAGTTGGCGGACAGCCTGATACGCAACCTGAACAACAGAATGAATAATTTTAGCGGAGCAAGAACCAAAAAATTAACCCTTACTAGAAACAGGACTTCCGTTATCGGATATTTCTTAACAAATACGCCTAACGCAGCCTTTTGTGCAAAAAGGCTGCGTTGTATTTTGCTCCTTACGCTTTTGAGCTGTACCGCTCATGCCCAGCTCATCGGATTTCCGATTGTTCCAACACAGGCTAATTCCACTGCAAAAAACGCCCGCACTCAGGCGGTTTCGCTACCTTTTTTTGATGATTTCTCATTGACCAACGGTAGTGTTCCTTCCCCTAGTTTATGGGTTGCGGGCGGAGGAACCTACCTCAACAATACCAATACACTCAACCACCCCACAGTCAACGTAGTTACATTTGACGGGTCCAATGCCGCTGGTCAGCCGTATAATTTGGTGAATCAAAACGCACAGGGCAACAGCGATACCCTCACTTCACAGCCCATCAATCTGGCGGGCCTTACCGCGGCTGATTCTATCTATCTCAGTTTTTATTGGGAGTTACGCGGTTTGGGGGAGTTTCCCGATGCCGATGATTCTTTGCGGGTTCAGCTTTTAAACGATAAAGGAGTTTGGCAAACCATCTGGAAACAAGCTGGTGGAGTCCCCAATCCTAACTTCAACTACGTACAACTCGCCATTCGCAACAGCGCTTACTTCCACGCAAATTTTCAATTCCGCTTTCAGGCATTTGCGCGTCAGTCGGGGCCGTTTGATTCGTGGCACGTTGATTATGTGTATCTTGACAGAAATCGTCGATTGAACCGCTACATTCAGGACGTAGCAGTCAGTCTGCCCGTCAGCTCTTTTCTCAAGCGCTATTCCGCCATGCCGCTCAAACAGTACATGGTTCGTCCGGCAGCCGAAACGGCCGATTCCGTGTTTACCCGCATCAACAATCTTCACAATATTTTTAACTCAACGGCCTTTTCGTACACCTTAAAAGACGAATTGAGCGGGAGGGCTTTTCAAACAATTCTTCGGGATAACTCTGTATTTATTGACCAGTTCAGTGCGCAAAATAAAAGTGTTAAACCGCAAGCTATCAGCGTTGACACCAACGTCACCCAACGCCTTTCGCTCATTAATCGCTTCCAAATCCTAACCACCGACGACCGAAATCCCTCTATTCCTGGCGTTGATTTGCGCCGCAATGACAGTATTTCGGGCAAAACTGTACTCGATGATTATTACGCTTACGATGATGGCACCGCTGAGTTTGCTGTGTACATGAATCGGACACTGGGCAGAACAGCCGTTCGGTATTTTTTAAACAAACCCGATGTGGTATCGGCCGTAAGAATGAACATCGTCCCGATTTTGAAGGATTTAACGGGGCAATCAATCACCGTACAGGTGTGGAGCAACAAAGACGGACGCCCCGGCACGATGCTTCAGCAAAAAGCCTTTCGGGTAGAGTACGCCAAGGCTCGCAACGGCTTCATCGAGTTTCCGTTTGATTATGGTGTGGCGGTCCGCGACACGTTTTATGTGGGTTGGCTTCAAATCGGTACAGACGGCATTGCCGTAGGTCTGGACCGAAATACGCAACATGAAGACCAGATTTTTGTCAATCTAGGACAAGAATGGGCATCTTATCCTTCGTTCAAGAATGACCCAAATTTGGCGTATTTTCAAGGTAGTTTACAAGTTCGGCCCGTTATGGGAGGTAAGGCGCTGCCCCCAATCACATCCATAGAGCCCGAAAAAGCAACCGAATGGGAGGTGTATCCCAATCCCTCCAACGGACTGATTCAGTGGAAATCCGACGAAATTCAGCGCGTTGATATCTATCATCTCACGGGCGCTTTGGTCAGGCAACAAACCGTACAGTCTGCCAACAAAACCATGGATTTATCAGAGCTACCCAATGGGCTTTATTTGGTGAGATTATCTAACGACGAGAAAACCGTTGTAAAGAAAATTTTGTTACAACGCTAACACAGCGTACGTAATTGAATAACATTTTTGCCATATTTGGTCTCTCAATTCCGTTCCTCCTTATCTATTTTACTTAACATCAAGCTACCACAATGGATATTACCGTAGAAGAATTAAAAAAACGCATTGAAAGCGGCGAGAAAATCAACCTCATCGACGTACGTGAAGATTACGAATACGAAGATGACAACATCGGAGGGCAGCTTATTCCGCTGGGCGAGCTTCCTCACCGCATCCACGAAATTGAGGACCTCAAAGACGAAGAAATTTTGGTACACTGCCGCTCGGGCAAACGCAGCGAAACCGCCCAACGGTTTATGCAAAGCCAAGGTTTCACCAACGTTCGTAACGTCATTGGCGGCATGTTGGCCTACCGCGAATTGGACTAGTTGCGAAACGAAGTATATAGTTTAGTATCAAGTAGTTGGTATTGAGACTTAGGCATTCACTTAATACTCAACACCAATTACTTAATACTCAAATCTAAGACTTATACCGACATAATATCCTGCTCTTTTACGGCAAAGATTTGGTCTACTTTTGAAATAAAGCCGTCGGTTAATTTCTGAACGCGCTCTTCACCGATTTTCACTTCATCTTCCGAAACACCTTCTTTGGTCAGTTTACGAATATCGCCATTGGTACTCTGACGGATGTTCCGGATGTTGACCTTTGCGGTTTCAATTTCTTGCTTTACGCGTTTTACCAAATCGCGTCGACGCTCTTCGGTCAGCATCGGAATACTAAGACGAATATTCTCACCGTCGTTATTGGGGGCCAATCCAACGTTGCTATTCCGGATGGCTTTTTCTATTTCCCCAATCATTTTTTTCTCAAACGGCTTGATGGTAATCGTACGCGCATCGGGGGTTGTGATGGAAGCCACGTTGTTGAGCGGCGACATTACTCCGTAGTATTCCACCTGAATTCCGTCTAACATCGACGGCGAGGCTTTGCCAGCGCGGATTTTTGCTAATTCGATGGTCAAGTGCTTGATTGCCCGCTCCATCGTATCTTTGGCGTCTTCGAGATAAAATTCGACTTCTTCCATTGCTACTGTTTTAATTTTTATTCGTTAACTGTGAGTGAGATATAGGGGCTATCCCTGATTAGTTGGGTAAAATTAAAGTTTCTTATTCGTTCGTTACCAATGTCCCCACCGATTCGCCATTGATGAGGCGCAGTAGGTTGCCTGGTTTGTTCATATCAAAAACGATGATGGGCAAATTGTTTTCTTTGCACAAAGCAAAAGCAGTCAAATCCATGATTTTAAGGTTTTTAGCCAATGCTTCATCGTACGAAATTTTCTCATAACGCGTTGCGTTGGGGTCTTTTTCGGGGTCGGCCGTGTAGATTCCATCTACGCGGGTGCCTTTCAAAACGGCATCGGCGTTGATTTCAATGGCCCGCAACGCACCCGCCGAGTCGGTTGTAAAATAGGGATTACCAGTGCCCGCCCCAAAAATCACGATCCGGCCTTTTTCTAAGTGGCGCACCGCCCGGCGGCGAATCATCGGCTCTGCTACCTGCTCCATTTTAATGGCTGAAAGCAAGCGAGTTACCATTCCAAATTTTTCCAACGAGCTCTGAATCGCCATGCTGTTGATGACCGTAGCCAGCATTCCCATGTGGTCGCCCTGTACGCGGTCAATGCCCGATTTTTCAACCGAGGCTCCACGAAATATATTACCTCCTCCAATGACCACTGCCACTTGCACGCCAGCATCAACGATTGTTTTTACTTCTTTGGCAAACTGCTGGAGAATGTCAAAATCAATCACCTGCTTTTTGTCCGCACCGCTGAGTGCTTCACCACTGAGTTTGAGAAGAATACGTTTATATTTAGGTTGAGACATGGTTGATATATTAGTTGGTTTGTATTGTGCCATTTAAGTTAATAACGTTGGTCAATGACCTCATTATTTATTCGAATTCAATCAAGATTTGGTTTTTATCTACCGTATCTCCTTTGTTTATTTTAACACTTTTTACGACTCCCTCGCCTGGTGATTTAAGGGCATTCTCCATTTTCATGGCCACCAATACAAGGACCACGTCGCCCGCTTTGACCACATCTCCGACCTGCACTTTGATGTCCCAAATCAACCCTGGCATAGGTGCTTTGAGGTTGTTAACTTTATTCTTTGTGGTACCAGTCATACCCATTTGCTCCAACAATAAATCAAAACGATCTTTGGCGGCCACGGTATAAGTGTTTTGGTTGATTTTGACCTTAAAACTTTTTTCGGTATAATCAGCTTCAATAACTTCGGCATTGTACGAGCGTCCGTTTTGCAAAATATGAAAACGCCCGTTGTCCAACGCCACCAAATCCCACTGAAAAGGCTGACCGTTTAGGGTTGTTTGACCTTTATTAGAATCAATGTCAAAGGTTTGTTGTTCGTTGATGGTTACTTTTAACATAGAAATATTGGTTAAAGAGAAAGGTATTTCGTGTCAACTTTTGGCAATACTGAGCCGCTCCCGACGATTTACCAGATAAATGCCCGTCAGGATGATGCCCATTCCGAGATATTGCTGAAAACTAATCCGCTCACCGTCAAAAAGCCCCCAGCTGATAGCAACAATCGGAATTAAATACGTAACCGATGCCGCAAACAGGCCAGAAGCCAATTGCACTATCCGGTTAAACAGCACCGAGGCCAAGCCCGAGCCTACTAGCCCCAACGCCAATAAAATAAGGCTCGGTTGGAAATTCGCAGCGAGGGTTATTTTGGGAAAGAAATCCGTGAAAAACAAGATAACAAATGAAATAGGCCCCGTAAAAGCAAACGTCCAAGAGGTCATGGCTAACGACGGTAAATGACTCAAATGACGGGAAATGGTATTGATATTGATGCCGTATAGCACAGTGGCAAGCAAAATCAAAAAAGCGTAGGGATTGGCGATATTTAAAGCCCCTCCATCTTTGGAAAAAATCAAAAAAGAAGAGCCCAACAACCCCAATAAAATTCCTATAATCTGCACTGGTCGACGCGGTTGCGCAAAAAATAACACGCCAATCACGAGCGTAAACAACGGACTCAGGGAATTGAGCATTCCCGATAGCGAACTGTTTAGTTTTGTGCCCGCTAAGGCAAACAAAAACGCCGGAATGACAAACCCCGTCAGAGAAGATACTAATAAATAAGGATAACGGTCAGCGGGAATTTGGCGGCGTGAGCTAACCATGATAGGAATAAAAAACAGCGAAGCCAAAAACAACCGCCCCGCTGCTACTTCCGTCACGCTAAATGTATTCAGGCTTTTTTTTATTAAAAAGAACGATGTTCCCCAAGTAAGGGCTACTAATACCAACAGTATCCACGCCTGCAGGGGACTTTTAGAAGAATCGTTCACTTTTGAAATGATTAGCGTTAAGACCCACGGCAAAATCGTCACAACTCACAATACATGACATTTTGCCGCTGCAAAAATAGTGGGTTTATTTGATTTCGAAGTGCTTATCGGCAAAGTTCATGTATTGTTGCCAATCATACAGCAGAATATCGTGTTTCCCCTCGCGAACATGGTACCCGATGGTTTTTCCAACTGGACTGTTTGGCATGGGCATTATATTGGTCCCCAATCCCGTTTTTTTGTACAATTTATACACTTTCTCGGCTTCAACCGCCCCCAAAAACTCGCCTTTGGGATCCGCCCAGGTATCTTCGGTGGCACTCGCCACGTACAACGGGCGCGGGGCCATGAGTTCCAATAACTCGTGTTGGTCAACAGGCAAATCACCTACTGCTTTGTTGTATTTTTTGTAGTTGGCACAAAACCAATGCGGAAATTGGGTGTTGAGATGCTCGACCGTTTCGCCGATCCACCGCCGCGACAGCGCCGCACCGCCCTCGCCTGAATCGTTGGAAATAACGATGGAAAAACGCGCGTCTTCGGCCCCCGCCCACAAGGTGGCTTTTCCGATGCGTGAGTGCCCTACCGCGATGAGTTTTTGTTTGTCGATTTTAGACTCGTTTTGAATTAAATAATCCACTATCCGGCTCATACTCCACGCCCACACTCCAATGGCACTCCATTTTTCGCGCTGCTCAGGCGTCAATACGGAGCGGAGACCCGTTTTCCAACCTTCGGCGTAGTCGGCTTCGAGGTCACCGTAGTAGGCAGTGGCTACCGCGTAGCCCCGCGCTACTATGGCTTCCAGGGGCCATCTGCGCTCGGCAATGCCGCGAGAGGCATCGGTAGCACGATTGTTCACAAAGGTCTTATCAAAACCTGAATTCACCCATTTTTCAGTCACAAATACATCTTTTTCATGCGTAGTGGTATGATTTCCCGTAAAATTGAGACTCACAAAAACAGGCGCTTTCTGCACATTCTTGGGTAAATACAGCAAGATATCAAGCGTCAACTTGGGGGAAATGTCGGGAAACCGAAGGGTAATCTGCTTAGAAATAGCTTTACCGTTCAACGCGTTTTCGTTGATGGTCTTCACCTCAGAAGCAATTTTTACCGCCCCAGAAAATGGGTTGACCCCGTACACGTTTTCTGCAAACAGTTGTAACACCGCAGGGCGGCCCGTTTTCTCCCACACGTCTTTTGACTTGATGGGCTTGCCGTTGGGGAGCACCAGTGGGTCGGGCAACGTGAAGGAAGGCATTTTTGATTCATCGTAATTGACGGGAATCTTTTGGCCAACGCTCTTGAATACAATGATTGCCCCCAAAAAAGTGAGGATTACGGCCTTAATTGTGGATAAGTTGTGCATAAGTATCGGTCTTTGGGTATAACTTTCCTATTTTCAAAAACATACGTGCTTTTTACCCAAAAGACGCTGGTTGTATGATTCTATTGTTTGTTGGGTAATTACCCAATAAATTGACCTATTCTCTATTCCTCAAAACTTTTATAAAGCTCCTATTAACCCCAAATAGTTGGTAACTTTGCGCCTTCGTTTTGCGTTACCAATTCATGGACAATCACAAACCTACCCTTACAGACATTGAACTCACTGGCCACGACCTCATTGAGGTCATGGGGGCCCGCGAGCACAACCTTAAAAATATTGACGTTACCATTCCGCGCAATAAACTCGTTGTAGTGACAGGCATCAGCGGTAGCGGTAAGTCTTCGTTGGCTTTTGACACCATTTATGCCGAAGGACAGCGTCGCTACATGGAAAGCTTTTCGGCTTACGCCCGTGGTTTTCTGGGTAATATGGAGCGGCCTGATGTAGACAAAATCGACGGACTCAGCCCCGTGATCAGCATAGAGCAAAAGACCACTTCACGAAACCCCCGCTCTACGGTCGGCACCGTGACCGAGATATACGACTTCTTGCGCCTCCTGTATGCTCGCTCAGGCGACGCCTTCAGTTACGTAACGGGACGACCCATGCTGAAGCAGTCGCAAGATCAAATCATTGCCCAGATTCTGAGTCAGTTTGAGAATCAAAAGGTAACTCTACTGGCTCCCGTTGTGAAAGGACGGAAAGGGCATTACCGCGAATTGTTCGTCCAGATCGCTAAACTCGGCTATACCAAGGTGCGCGTGGACAACGAAGTGCAGGACATTACACCCAAAATGCAGCTCGACCGTTACAAAATTCACGATATTGAAATTGTGGTGGACAGGCTCATCCCCAAAGCTGATGCTGGGGATACGCAGTCACGTTTCAGGCTGAGTCAATCGGTCGGAACCACTTTGAAGCAGGGAAAGGGCGTAATGATGTTACTGAAAAAAAAAAATGAAGTGCATTATTTTTCCCAAAACCTCATGGACCCCGTCGCGGGCATCAGCTACGACGACCCCGCACCCAATAGTTTTTCGTTCAATTCCCCCTACGGTTGGTGTCCGACCTGCCAAGGCTTGGGCGTGGTAGAAGAAATTACGCCCGAAAGCGTTATTCCCGACAAAAGTCTCAGTCTGAGCCGTGGAGCTATTGCGCCCATTGGCGAATACCGCGATTTGTGGATTTTCAAACAATTGGAAATTCTGTTAAAGCCCTTCAAAGTAACCCTCAGTACTCCGATTGATAAGTTTCCGCCTGAGGCCATCGACCTCATGCTCAACGGAACCGATGAGCCAGTGCCCGTTCCTTCCAAAAAATATGAAGGCACCGAATGGAACACAAAATACGAGGGCATTATTACGTTTTTGCGCCGACAACAGGAGAATGGCTCTGAGAAAATTCAGGATTGGCTCAAAGATTTTATGACCATCAACACGTGCCCCGACTGTCAGGGGGCGCGCTTGAAAAAAGAAGCGTTGTGGTTTAAAATTGACGATAAAAACATTGCTGATTTAGCCAATATTGACATTCGAGAATTGGCCAATTGGCTCAACGGTCTAGAAGACCGTATCACCGAACGTCAGCAGTTGATTGGGCGCGAAGTGTTGAAAGAGATTCGCAAACGCGTCGGATTTTTGTTGGATGTCGGCTTGGATTACCTGACACTCAACCGACCGCTGAAAACCCTTTCGGGTGGGGAAGCACAGCGTATTCGTTTGGCTACCCAAATCGGTACGCAGCTTACGGGCGTTTTGTACATCATGGACGAGCCCAGCATTGGTCTACACCAACGCGACAACGTGAGGCTGATTGATTCATTAAAAAAATTACGGGATTTGGGAAACACTGTTTTGGTCGTTGAGCACGACAAAGACATGATGCTCGAATCCGATTATATCCTTGATATTGGCCCCGGGGCGGGCCGCCACGGCGGGCAGGTAGTAGGATACGGTACACCCGAGGTGTTCTTAAAAAATGGTTCATTGACGGCAGATTATTTGAGTGGACGAATCGCCATTGATGTGCCTAAAAAACGCCGTGAAGGCAACGGAAAGACCATTATTTTAAAAGGTACAACGGGGCATAACCTCAAAAATGTTACGCTCAACTTGCCTTTGGGTAAAATGCTGTGCGTAACGGGCGTGAGCGGAAGCGGCAAATCGTCGTTGATTCACGAAACGCTATTCCCAATTCTGAACCGCCATTTTTACAACTCCAAACGCGAACCGCTACCGTACAAAAGCGTGGAAGGACTAGAGCACATCGACAAAGTCATTGAAGTTGACCAGTCGCCCATCGGCCGCACGCCGCGCTCCAATCCTGCTACCTATACCAATCTTTTTTCGGAGATACGCTCGCTGTACGCCGAACTACCCGAAGCCAAAATCCGGGGCTATAAGCCGGGACGTTTTTCGTTTAACGTCAAAGGCGGGCGCTGCGAAGATTGCGAAGGCGCAGGCATGAAAAAAATCGAAATGGAATTTCTGCCTGATGTGTACGTAGATTGTGACACCTGCAAAGGAAAGCGCTTCAATCGTGAGACCTTAGAGGTACGTTTCAAAGGAAAATCCATTGCGGATGTGCTCGACATGACCGTGGAGCAGGCGTTGGAATTCTTTGAAAGTATCCCTAAAATTTTGCGAAAGGTATCTACCCTCAACGACGTAGGCCTCGGCTACATTACGCTCGGTCAACACGCTACAACCCTCTCGGGCGGCGAAGCGCAACGGGTGAAACTCGCCGAAGAGCTTTCCAAAAAAGACACGGGTCAAACCCTCTATATCCTGGACGAACCCACCACGGGACTTCACTTTAAAGACATTCAACATTTGTTGGACGTGCTGAACAAACTCGTCGATAAAGGCAACACCGTTCTGATCATTGAACACAATATGGACGTGATTAAAGTATCAGATTACGTCATTGACCTCGGCCCCGAAGGCGGCAACGCCGGAGGGCGCATCGTTGCCGAAGGCACCCCCGAAAAAGTAGCAAAGGTAAAAGAGAGTTTTACGGGAAAATATTTGAAATTGGAATTATCGTAAAAAAACAACGGGCCGAAATTTTCGGCCCGTTGTCGCTACTCACCATCCTCTACGTTGACCATTGCGACCGTAGTCGTCGTAGGTCGAACGCTCATTATCCCGTTTCTCATGGGTTATTTCACGGTTAAGTGCGTACAGATCTGACGTTAATTCACGACGTTCGCGGGGGTCAAGTACGCGGTCACGCCAGAAGATCTGCTCTTTGCGCTCAATACGTTCCACATCACGCATCAAATGTTTTGCTTCCCGAGAGGAAATAGAACCGTAGGCAATACCGTCGGCTATCCGGCGACGGGCTTCGCGTTGAAAATCGTCAATCCGGTCCCCCATATTTCCTCCCCTTCCGCCGCGGGAGTCGTAGCCACGATTGTCATCACGATTACCATATCCTCGGTTGTCGCGGCGGTTATCGTATCGATCATCGTACCGACGGTCGCGGTCATTATTACCCCATTGGGCATTTGCACTTCCAAAGGCTACTAAGATCATGGCGGCTGCAAACACTAACTTTTTCATGGCATTTATTTGGTTTAATGGTACAATGATTTTGCTTATTTTACTCTTAGAACGCAAAAAATCGTAAAGGTTTATAAAGGCTTGGTTAATGATTGTTAACACGTTTTTAAAAGATTTTAGTAACTTGCTACACCAACCTGAACTACTTCTGAAAATGCCTTTAAAACACCCAAATAGGGCATTTTTATGTTTTTTAGGTCAATAAAGCAAGCGCTGAATTTCTTTTTAAACCTAACTAACTCTCATCAACTTTTTCTTTATGAAACACCCCTTTATTACGGGCAGCTTACTACTCCTCAGCATATATGCCCACGCCCAAAAAGCCATCAGTGGTTTTTCGGTTTCTAATCAATCAAAACAAGAAAAAGTCGAACAAGAATACCGTACGAAGCAATCTGCTGAGCGTTTTAAAAACCACCTTCAAAAACTCACGAGTGTCCCACACTTGGCGGGCACACCCGAAAATGAGAAAGTGCGTGATTATATCGCCGACGTCATGCGCAAGGCGGGATTGCAGGTAGAGATTTTCCCGCACGATATTTATCTTTCCAAAACCCCAGGCGAAAGCTTGGTTGAAGTCGTGGAGCCCATTCGGATGCCACTCAACAACCGTGAGTTTATCATCAAAGAAGATAAATATTCAGCCGATACACGTCTTACACTTGGGTGGAACTCGTATTCTGGCTCAGGCGATGTTACCTCAGAAGTGGTGTATGCCAACTACGGCCGCATCGAAGATTTTGAGAAATTGAAAGCAATGGGTGTTTCCGTCAAAGGCAAAATCGTGCTGGCCCGTTATGGCGGTAATTTCCGTGGGTACAAAGCCAAACACGCCGAAGCCGCGGGGGCTGCGGGCGTCATTATCTACACCGACCCCGCCGACAACGGCTACATGAAAGGCGTGACCTTCCCAGAAGGCTCACAACCCAACGACAATACCATTCAGCGTGGTTCATTGTTGACCGTCGATTATACTGGCGACCCATTAACTCCTTTTGAACCAGCCTTGCCTTTAGATGGCCCTAAAAAAATCAAACGCCTCGACCCCAACGACGCGGCATTCCACAAAATCCCCGTCACACCCCTGCCGTGGGGTTCGGCCGTTGAAATTCTCAAACGCATGACGGGCAAAGCCGTTCCGACAGGCTGGCAGGGCGGATTACCATTGGCCTACCGTTTAGAAGGAGGCCCAGAGTTGAAAGTGCGATTGAAAGTAAAACAAGACAAAGAGTTTGTACGTATTTATCAAGTAGTAGGCACCCTGACAGGCAGTGAATTTCCCGATGAGTGGATTATTGCGGGCTGTCATTATGATGCCTGGTCATTTGGCTCTACCGACCCCAACAGCGGCACTGCTATGCTGTTGACATTGGCTGAATCTTTGGGACAATTACCCCAAAAACCTAAGCGTACGGTTAAAATTTGCCACTGGGATGCCGAAGAACACGGCGTAATCGGCTCAGCCGAATGGGTGGAGCAAATGCGCGATGAGCTAAGCGCCAAAGCCGTAGCCTACATGAACTACGACGCGGCAGTTTCGGGAAAAATTTTCGGTGGTAGTTCATCACCTTCATTAAAAAAATTGCTCATTGAAGCCACGCAGGCTGTTCAATATCCCGATTCCAACAAAACCGTTTATGAACACTGGATGGCCCAAAAAGGAGGCAGAAAAGGCAGTACAGTGGGCATCAACAGCGCAGCACCCGTTGCCGTAGTCGATGAGCCAACGATTGGTAACTTGGGCGGTGGCTCCGACCACATTGCTTTTTATATGCACGCGGGTATTCCTTCATTGAGTGCTGGCGTAGGCGGCCCTACACTTTACCATTCGCAATACGATGACCTATTTTTCTACAACAAATTTGTGGACTCTACCTACACAATGGGCCCGATGGTAGAGCAAGTCGTAGGCACCATGTCACTGCGGTTGGCCAATGCCGATATTTTACCGTATGATGTTTCTCGCTACGCAACCGACTTAGCAACGCACCTCAAAACGGCAGAAAAAGCCATCAAAGCCTACCAACCAGCTTATTCGATTGATAAATTATTGGCGCAAGTAGAAACCCTGAAACAAAATGCCGAGCAGTTTGAGATCCGAATCAAAACCCTATTGGCTTCTGAACAACTCGACAAAGTTAAAGTGGCGGCAATCAACAAAGAATTGCGAAATTTGGAAAAAGCCTTCCTTGACCCCAAAGGCATGGCATACGGCTCTTGGTACCGCTCACTGTACGCTTCTTCTGACCCCTACAGCGGCTATGCCTCATGGATGTTGCCAGCATTTCAGTACGAAGCTTCACTTAAGTCAACGGCCAATTTGCCTGATATAGAAGCGCGACACGCCAAGGCTATTGAAACCCTGAATACGAAAATTGTAACAATGAACCAACAATTAGGAGGAAGTCCCTCGTCGTTGGGCGGTGCTAAAAATTAAGATTGGCAAACCTAAGACTTTGAGTATCTTAGGCTCATTTCTGCCTTATTAAGTAGATTAATAATCGTACGTAACACATGAAATGGCCCAATAATAAGGTACTACTGAGTGTATCAGCGCTGGTTTTTGTCGGGGCTTGGTTAGCCCTTGGCCCCGACGATCACGTTGATTTCAACACGGAGGTAAAACCGATTCTCAATAAAAAGTGCATGACTTGCCACGGAGGTGTAAAAAAAGCAGGTGGTTTCAGCCTGTTGTTTCGAGAAGAAGCCCTCGCCAAAACGAAATCGGGCAAGCCTGCCATCATTCCTGGCGACGCCGACGGCTCGGCTTTTATCCAAGTACTGACGCATTCCGACCCCGAAAAACGGATGCCTAAAAAAGGAGACCCTCTCACAGATGAGGAAGTGGAAATTCTGCGGGATTGGGTAGACGAAGGAGCCGAATGGGGCACACACTGGGCATACAGCCCCGTAGAAAAACAAAGTGCTCCGCAGCCCAGCTGGTGGGATAAACTTTTTCAAAAAACACCGTGGGGCAATTCCGACATTGACCGTTTTGTATTTCAAAAACAACAGGAACAAGGCAGCGATGCCTTGTATCCTTCCCCCGAAGCCGACCGCGCTACGCTCCTGCGCAGGGTTACGCTCGACCTTACGGGCTTGGCCCCTACGGCAGTGCAATACGAGAAATTTCTAAATGATAAAAGTCCCAAAGCCTACGAAACCGTGGTGGATTCGCTGTTGGCGTCTCCCGCGTTTGGTGAACGTTGGGCGGGGATGTGGCTTGATCTGGCCCGGTATGCCGATTCGAGAGGGTATGAAAAAGACGATGCCCGAAATATTTGGCGTTACCGTGATTGGGTCATCAAAGCATTTAATGAAAACAAGCCTTACGATAAATTTATCACAGAACAGCTCGCGGGCGATTTGTTGCCAAACCGTACCGAGAACGAACTCATTGCTACGGGATTTCACCGCAATACCATGAACAACGACGAAGGAGGTACCGATAACGAAGAGTTTCGCACCTCCGAAGTGCTCGACCGCGTCAGCACCACGTGGGAAGCATTGCAGGGGACCACGTTTTCGTGCGTGCAATGCCACAGCCACCCTTACGACCCCTTTCGGCACGAGGAATATTATAAATTCATGGCTTTCCTCAACAATACCAGTGACCAAGACGTAAGCGACGAAGCTTCTTTCTTGCGTTTTTTTGAAGAAAAAGACCAAAAGAAACTAGATGAGCTAACCGCATGGCTAAAGAAAAATACCACCCCACAAAAAGCCGAGCAGTACACGCATTATGTTCGTACGCTAGAACCGAGGATTTATTTTCATCTCTTTGACCAATACAAAAACGGCACACTAGAACCTACCGCAGCCGCTATGCTACAAAACAACGGCTCACTTCGACTGAAGCAGGCCCCCGTCAGAGGCAAGCGAAAAATGTTGCTCTATTACCGCTCAAGACAACCCGCAACCGTAGTCCGAATTAGCACCGACAGCCTCAACGGGCCGCTTGTAGCTACAACAAAGCTTGATACGTCTCGCAGCTTCCAAATTGCCTATATTGATTTACCCTCGTTTTCTACCCGCAAGGATTTACATTTTTCATTTACCAATGCCAAAGTCAAAGACCCAAAAGAAGATATAGCGATGCTTATGTGGGTCGCATTTTGGGGTGAAGATTTTCCAGGAAAGGGAAAACCTGGCTACGAAGAGCAATATACAACCTTCAAAAAATTGCTGGTAACATCGGCCGAAACAATGCCGATTATGCAGGAAAATCCTCCCGAATACGCTCGTGTGACGCGTGTCTTTGAACGTGGTAGTTTTTTAAGCCCTGCCGCCGCCGTTGCGCCCGATGTTCCCAAATCATTGCACTCGTTTCCCAAAAACGCCCCCCGCAACCGTTTGGGATTAGCACAGTGGCTCACCTCCAAACAAAACCCATTGACCGCCCGCGTGGCCGTCAATCGATTTTGGGAACAACTGTTTGGAACGGGACTCGTCGAAACCCTTGAAGACTTTGGTTCACAAGGCTTTATGCCCACTCACGTTGAACTATTGGATTATTTGTCGTATAAATTCATGCACGAGTATAATTGGCAAATAAAACCCTTGTTGAAAGAAATCGTGCTTTCGGCTACCTATCGGCAAGATTCCCGCGCTACAGATGCACAAATTGCCCAAGACCCAACCAATCGTTGGTTAGCGCGCGGCCCAAGGGTACGCCTCACGGGCGAGCAAATCCGCGACCAAGCACTCATCGTCAGTGGGTTATTAAGCAAAAAAATGTACGGAAAACCCGTAATGCCGTATCAACCGCAGGGTGTTTGGCAAGTGGTGTACAGCGGTATCAGTTGGAAACGAAGCGAAGGAGAAGACGCCTATCGACGCGCCATTTATACATTTATTCGTCGGTCAAGCCCCTACCCAAGTATGCTCACTTTCGATGGTTCTAATCGCGACGTGTGTTTGGCGCGGCGCATCCGCACCAATACACCTTTACAGGCATTGGTAACACTCAACGATTCGGCATTTGTGGAAATGTCTATCAAATTTGCGGAACGTATGGAAAAAGAAGGTGGCAAAAGTGTTCCTTCAAAACTCCAACGCGGCTATTGGCTCATGACGGGCCGTGCCCTGCCTCCCGCAAAACAGAAAGTATTGGTAAATCTATACGCGGAGGCCGTGCGTCGATTTGAAAAAGAAAGAGTGAAAGCGGTGCGTTGGGTAGGCCAAGAAAACGCTACCCCCAACGACGCAGCCTTGGCTTTTGTGGCCAATACAATGTTGAACATGGATGAGTTTATTTCAAAGCAATAATATGAAGCTAAACGACGAACTTCGATTGGCGCAGGCGCAGTTAGAAACCCGCCGCCATTTTTTAAAGCAATGCACTTCGGGCATTGGCATGATGGCGCTGGGCAGTATTCTGGGGAATTGTACTGGCGATTCAAAAAAAACGGGGGCTTCAGCTCCGCTCGACCTAAACCCGCTAGCGGTGCGCAATCCACATTTTGCTCCCAAGGCCAAATCAGTGATTTTCATGCACTTTTGTGGCTCGCCTTCTCAGTTGGAACTGTGGGACTATAAACCTGAATTAGCAAAATTGGACGGAAAACCCTGTCCACCGTCATTTTTGGAAGGAAAACGTTTTGCATTCATTCGTGGCGTACCCGACATGCTTGGCTCAGTGGGGAATTTCAAACAACATGGCCAATCTGGCGCGTGGGTTTCTGATTACTTTAATTATTTCCCGTCGGTCGTAGATGAAGTTTCGTTCCTGAAAGCCATGTACACCGATCAGTTCAACCACGCACCCGCCCAACTGCTGATGCACACTGGTAGTGCCCGCTTAGGGCGCCCAAGCATGGGTGCATGGAGTACATACGGACTGGGTTCAGAAAATTCAAATTTGCCAGGCTTCGTGGTGCTGACTTCAGGGGGAAAAACTCCCGACGCAGGCAAAAGCATTTGGGGAAGCGGTTTTCTTCCTTCCGTCTATCAGGGCGTGCAGTGTCGCTCGGAAGGTGACCCCGTGCTGTTTTTAAGCGACCCCAATGGCCTCGACCGCGACCTTCGTCGCAAAGCCATCGACGCACTAACAGAAGTTAACCGCCAACAATACGACGAATTTAAAGACCCCGAGACCCTTGCCCGCATTGCACAATACGAGATGGCTTTCAACATGCAAATCTCGGTGCCTGAAGTGATGGACATCAGCAAAGAGCCGGCCTACATTCACGAACTTTACGGCACCAAGCCTGGCGAAGCCAGTTTTGCCAATAATTGTTTGTTAGCCCGTAAATTGGTGGAAAAAGGCGTACGATTTGTACAATTGTACGATTGGGGTTGGGATACGCACGGCGACGGAGAAGGCACTTCGTTGGAAGTAGGACTTCGCCGAAAAACCGAAACCATCGACCGCTCCATGACCGCCCTGTTGATGGATTTAAAACAACGCGGGTTGCTGGATGAGACGCTAGTGGTATGGGGAACAGAATTTGGACGCACACCCATGCGCGAGAATCGTAATGGAAAAGTAATGCCTTTCAAAGGCCGCGACCACCACACCGATGCATTTACGTGTTGGATGGCAGGCGGCGGGATTCGTCAGGGCTATTCGCACGGCGAAAGTGACGAATTCGGCTACCACGGCATCAGCGGCCGCACGCATATTCACGACCTTCAAGCAACCATCATGCATCAATTAGGCTTTGACCACGAACAACTTACGTACGAATTTCAAGGCCGCAAATTCCGCCTCACCGACGTCAGCGGAAAAGTGATAAAAGAAGTGATTGCTTAAACGGCAACAAGGGCGGCCCGTTAGGGCGGCCCGTTAGAGCCGCCCTTGTTGGTAACAGTATCTTTCTATTCATGATCAGGGTTTTGAGAAACCCTTTGCGTCCGATTCTCAAATCGGACGGCACACTCCTTCTAGTCTTCAAATAAATTACCCAAGCCACCCAATACAGAGCCGCTTTCTTTGCGAGATTGTGGCCCGTAAGCCGACAGGCGATCAACCAATTTAGAGATTGGCATAGACTGAATCCAGCAACGGCCTGTTCCTTGAAGAGTGGCCAAGAAAATCCCCTCTCCGCCGAAAATCATGGATTTAAGACTTCCAGAACGTTGCACGCTAAAGTTGACCGATGGCTCAAAAGCGACCACGCAGCCTGTGTCTACGCGCAGGGTTTCATTATTGAGCTGGCGCTCAATCACTACCCCACCAGCATGCACAAACGCCAAGCCATCGCCTTGTAGTTTTTGCAAAATAAAGCCCTCTCCACCAAACAAACCGCTACCGAGACGCTGGTTGAAGTGAATATTCAGCTTCGTTCCCATGGCAGCGCAAAGGAAGCCGTCTTTTTGGACAATCAACGAATTGCCATAAATCTTCGACAAATCAATAGGCATCACCGTGCCAGGGTACGGGGCGGCAAAAGCTACTTTACGTTTGCCATAACCACGGTTGGTAAAATGCGTCATAAACAAAGACTCTCCCGTGAGCAGGCGCGAACCTGCCTGAAAGATTTTGCCCATCAGGCTCTGGGTAGCGTTTGAGCCGTCGCCCATTTTGGTTTCAAACTGAATCCCATCTTCCATAAACAACATGGAACCAGCCTCAGCGATGACCGTTTCGTTGGGATCCAATTCGATTTCGACGATCTGAATGTCCTCGCCAATAATCTTGTAATCAATTTCGTGTGAATTCATTTTTTCAGTTAGTTATTCTTCGGGGTTCTCATTTAAGTCATCGCGCGAACGGAGTTTTTTATCGTCCACGTGTTTATTCAAAAACTGATTGATTTTATCAATATCAATTGTGGATGTGATTTCACCGAATGAATTGATTTTAATATCAAAGCCATCCAAATCTTTGTGTACTCGGGGCTTTTCGGCGCTTTCGGGAGGGGTTGTTTTTTTCTTCGTCATATCCGTCGATTTTTTTACGAAAATAAGTACCTGCTTCACCATTCGCAACCCTATCTGACTAAACGGTGACTTTTAGATTTTTTTTGGTCAAAAAACGGGGCGAAAGGTTCACTAAAAATAACTACGCTATTGACACTTGTATTCTATAAAACATGGTGGGGACCGCTCTCATTTGTTTGTTTTATGTTAATAGCTATTACCATTCTTTTACATTTTGACCCCGTGTTTACTTCTCAAAATGAACTGCTGCTGCTTTTATTACCCTTGGCTTGGGGAAGTATGGCAGGGACAATGCCGAGTTTTCGCCCTGACTCTACCGTTATAACGCCTAAGAATTTCCTACTGTTTGTATGGTTCAACAAACTGGTTATCATCCCTTTAGAACTCCTTTGGACAGGCAACACGCTGCCTGTCGAATCAGTTACAAACCAGGATATTTCTACTGAGATCATCCTAACGCTTGTTTCCTTCGGAGCTTTTGCGGTGGGTTGGGCATTATTTCCTCAAAAACAGTCTATCCACACCGTCGCGCCCCTTCCTGCCCTAAAAAAGTGGGCCAGTGTTTATCTTATCGTCGCTTTTAGCTCGCTTGTTTCGCTTTATGACTCATTCGGTCATTATTTTACGGGAGCCCTTTTTACCTACGTTACCCAAGAAATCGTGGAACAAAATGGGACCTTTTGGGGCTTTTTGGCAAACATAGGACAGCGGTTC
This sequence comes from Runella sp., assembly GCA_027486105.1. Taxonomy (GTDB): domain Bacteria; phylum Bacteroidota; class Bacteroidia; order Cytophagales; family Spirosomataceae; genus Runella. The sequence goes on from JAIXPV010000080.1 coordinate 22,822, forward strand.
TGGGCCTTTGGCGTACTGCTTGTGTGGTACAAATGGAAAACCCAAAAGGATAAGATTCGTTGGTTGCCGAAGATTGCATGGCTATCGCTTTGTTTGGCAGGGACCTTGAGCAGCAACCGTACCAATATGGTATTTCCACTTTTGATGCTGATGAGTGTCGTGTATGCTGGATGGAAAACGCGCTATTCTTTTGGGTTGGCATTATTGTTTTCTGCCCTGCTCCTGTTTTCCTTTTTCTTTGGCTATGTACGGGTACAACCTTCATTAGATGCAGAAATGCTGAAAATACTTTTCAACGATTTTTTGGAGCGCAGGGAATACATCCTTCAGGCACACCAACTCTACGTCGGGAGTCCGTATCAAATTACCCCTTTACTTTCTATTCAATCCCCTTCGTTTACACTTATTGCTTCTCTTCTGGAACCCATCCCCCTCGTTGGGAAAGCCTTTCGGGAGCAAAGCGGGCCCTATATCTACAATCTGGCATATCATCAGTCGTTGGTCTCGCACGATAAGGTCATTCCAGTCGCGGGTGAGCTGTACTTTAATGGCGGCTATCTTTTGGTAGGGCTGGGGTATACGTTTTTTGGAACAGTATTTAGGCGGCTGGATGCTGCTTTTAAGAACATGGTGCCCATAAATCCACCTTTGGCCGCGGCCATTTTTTATATCATGCTGTTATTCAGCGCCACTTTATTGCTCAGCCTAACGGTTTTAGTGCAGTTTACGGTATACAACGCCACTTCTGCTTTGTTGATCATTGCCGCAAATTGGTCGCGCATACGTAAGGCTTCCTAAACATAGTTGGTTATATTTGCATCCTCAATTTAGTCATCACTATCCCAATTTTAGTCGCTCACATGGAAAAAATCAAAGTCGCAAACCCCGTCGTTGAACTGGACGGCGATGAAATGACCCGCATTATCTGGCGTTTTATTAAAGATAAACTTATCCTTCCTTACTTAGACGTTGATATCAAATATTATGACCTTAGCGTTGAATACCGCGATGAAACCAACGATCAGGTAACCATTGATGCCGCTAACGCCATCAGACAGTATGGTGTAGGTATCAAATGCGCAACCATTACCCCCGACGAAGAACGCGTAAAAGAGTTCAACTTGAAACAAATGTGGAAATCACCCAACGGTACCATCCGTAACATCTTGGACGGTACGGTGTTCCGTGAGCCTATCGTTTGTCAAAATGTTCCGCGTTTAGTAACCAACTGGGACTCTCCCATCATCGTAGGTCGTCACGCGTTTGGAGACCAATACCGCGCTACCGATTTTGTGACCAAAGGAAAAGGAAAACTGACCATCAAATTTGAAGGCGAAGACGGTACAGTCATTGAGCACGAAGTATACAACTTCAAAAGCGACGGGGTAGCTATGGCAATGTACAACACCGACGAATCTATTCGTGGGTTTGCCCGTTCATGTTTTCAGGTAGCGATGCAGAAAGGCTGGCCTTTATACCTTTCTACCAAAAACACCATCCTCAAAAAATACGACGGTCGTTTCAAAGATATATTCCAAGAAATTTACGAAGCCGAATTCAAAGCCTTGGGTGTGCATTATGAGCACCGCCTCATCGACGACATGGTGGCCTCTGCTCTAAAATGGAACGGAAACTTTGTGTGGGCGTGTAAAAACTACGATGGCGATGTACAGTCGGATACCGTAGCGCAAGGATTTGGTTCATTGGGCTTGATGACTTCCGTATTGTTGACTCCCGATGGAAAAACAATGGAAGCCGAAGCCGCTCACGGCACCGTGACGCGCCACTACCGCGAACACCAAAAAGGACGGCCAACGTCTACCAACCCCATCGCTTCCATCTTCGCTTGGACTCGCGGCTTGGCTTTCCGTGGCAAACTGGATGGTAACCAGCCCCTTATCGACTTCAGCGAAGCCTTGGAGCAAGTATGCGTTGAAACCGTAGAAAGCGGCAAAATGACCAAAGATTTGGCCGTTTGTATCCACGGAAACAAAGTAAACCATGGTGAGCATTACCTCTACACAGAAGAGTTTTTGGATGCCATCGATGCTAATTTGAAAGCAAAATTGGCGAAGTAATCATACGTATAAAGTACAAAAGGAAGGGTGAGACAAACGTCTTACCTTTCCTTTTTTTAAAGAACAGGTTCGCCTTTATGGAGTCAATGATGGGAAAAGTCCTTCGCGTATTTCTGCTTTGCACTTTCTGCTTTGTTGTCAACTCTCTAAAGGCACAACGACCGCAGGGGCGCTTCCTGACCGACAGCATTGAAATCGGTAAGCCTTTTCAATACGCCCTGAGCTTTCGGCATTCGCCCAAAATCGAAGTTTTTTTCCCCGATACCAGCGCTGATTTTCGCCCTTTTCAAATTACGAAGTCTGATTATTTCCCTACCAAGACCAACGAGTCGGGCAGTTTGGACAGCGCGGTATATACCTTACTTTCGTTTGAGCTAGACAAAATCCAAACGTTGGAAGTGCCCGTTTGGATTTTGACAGGCCGCGATTGCACCGCCGTTTATTCTGCTAAAGACTCTATCTACTTAAAGGAACTCATCAAAGAAGGTGCTTTGGATAGGCTTGATTTGAAAGCAGATACGCAGATCATCCCGCTCCAAAACCAGACCAACTTCCCTTTTATCCTACTCGTCTCTCTGTTGGTTTTGTTGATCGGAACGGGCGTTTATTTGCTCTTTGGAGAAACCCTCACGCGGCAGTGGGAGCTTTTTTTGATGTTTCGCCGAAATCAGGAATTCCAACGAAACTTCTCGCGACTCACCCGTGACGTGACTGGTAAAAAAGGCATCGACAACGCCGAAAAAGCCGTAATTCTTTGGAAAATATACCTCCAGCGCCTCGAACGCAAGCCCTATGCCACCTATACCACCAAGGAAATTACGGATAACCTTTCAAATGCCCAATTGGCCGATGCCCTCAAATCCATCGACGGCGTTATTTATGGTGGCCTAGCATCCTACAATACCGCCGACTCTCTCAACGTACTGCGCGACGTAGCCACCCAAAGCTACCGAAATCGACGCATCGAACTGGCGCAGGCTCCTACGGCTTCGGCGCGGAGGTAGGGTAATGCACCTCACTCCAATCGTTTCTCATACTTATCAAAGATTAAATCAAAGCGGTCGTTGAGGATGTCGGCTAAGTGGCGATGGTATTCGGGAAAATCGGGCAGGTTGTTGTGGCCGCCGCCGTAGATGGGAATCAAGCGCGACGATTGTGGCACCAGATTGGCGAGGCGTACGCTCGAACGAAAAGGAATCAGCCCATCTTTGGTCCCGTGTATGATGTAGATAGGGCATTTGACGTATTTTATCCAAACATCGGTCCGAATGGAAAATTTGAGGATGTAAGAAACGGGTAAAAATGGCAGAAAACGCGTGGTCAAACGCGTAAAACTATAATACGGCGCATCCAGAATCAGCATTTTGGGGTGGTTGACCGAGGCAAGTTTGGTCGCAAATCCAGAGCCTAACGAGCGCCCGTAAATGATGATTTTTTCTTCAACGTAGCCATATTTTGAGCGCATTTTATTGTAGATGTACTGAGCATCGTTTTTGATGCCGTCTTCCGTTTGTTTGCCTACGCTTTTGCCAAAACCACGGTAATCAATCATCAATACGTCGTAGCCGTGTTGCGTAAAATCCTTGGCGTATTTGGACCAGCCTTTGATGCTACGCGTATTGCCGTGAAAATAAATCAACAATCCGCGCGAGGCTTCTTCCTGATAAAAACGCAGGGCATTGATGCGCACATTGGGTTCAGGGTCAAAAAAAAGCTCTTCAAACAAATCCTCATACTTATATTCAAAATCCTGCGGGAGTTTCTCGGGTTTGAAGATAAATTTCCCCTGAATCAAATACGCAACAATGCACAGGACGACATAAATCCCCCCAATCCAAATCAAGCGTTCGGTGGTAAAAAACTCAAGCATTGGTTTTAACCTATTTTTTCTACGAAAATAGCAATAAAGATGTGGGAAGCGAGGAGCGAGCAGATAGAATTTTCAAAATACCTCTCTTTTATTTCTCTGCTCCTTAGCGACTTTGCGTGAATGAAAAGCGCTTACTGCTTACCTTTGCCTTGATTTCAAGTAAAATCAGCCTTTTTTCGCTTTTTTGCATATTAACTTACCATAACTTATTTACCTGTGAAATACCTTTTAGGCTACGACGTAGGCAGCTCGTCCGTAAAAGTTGCTTTGTTGGATATAGAAACGGGCAAAGCCCTCGCCACGGGCACCTCGCCCGATCAGGAAATGGGGATGATTGCCCACGAAGCGGGCTGGGCCGAGCAGCACCCCGACAGTTGGTGGCAGGAAGCCGTCAATGCTACGCATAAGTTAAAATCCAAATACCCCTTCGACCCCGCACTGGTAGCGGGCATCGGCATTTCGTACCAAATGCACGGCTTGGTGGTGGTTGATAAAGACTTACGCCCCCTACGCCCTTCCATCATCTGGTGCGATAGCCGCGCCGTTGAAATTGGAAATCATGCTTTTGATGACTTAGGTAATGACTATAGTTTGCAGCATTTGCTCAATTCACCAGGCAACTTTACGGCGTCAAAGCTCAAATGGGTAAAAGACAAAGAACGGCAGATTTTTGAGCAAATTCGCTATTTCATGCTGCCTGGAGATTATCTCGCCTTGCGCATGTCGGGCATGCCGCAGACAACTATTTCGGGGCTTTCTGAAGGGATTTTCTGGGATTTTGCCGAGCAAAAAGTCTCGCAAAAACTCCTTGATTTATACGGATTTGATTCGTCATTGATACCGCAAATTGTGGATACGTTCTCGCCCCAAAGTCAGCTTTCGGCTTCGGCTGCCGCGGAACTGGGCCTGAAAGCAGGCATCCCCATCGCTTACCGCGCTGGCGACCAGCCCAATAATGCGTTTTCGCTCAACGTGCTAAATCCAGGCGAAGTAGCTACTACGGCAGGGACTTCGGGCGTGGTGTACGGCATCAATGCTCAAGCTACCTCCGACCCACTCTCACGGGTGAATACCTTTGTGCACGTCAACAGTACCCCCGAAGATCAACGAAACGGCGTACTACTATGCGTGAATGGAACGGGCATTCTGAACAGCTGGGTGCGTCGTTTTGCGGGCGGCATTTCTTACGATGAAATGAACCACCAAGCCGCGCAAACGCCCGTCGGTGCCGAAGGACTTACCTTTTTGCCTTTTGGCAACGGAGCCGAGCGCGTACTCGAAAACCGATTGTTGGGTGGTCAATTGCAAGGAATTAATTTCAATACCCATACGCCCGCGCACGTGTTCAGAGCGGCACAGGAGGGTATTGTATTTGCGCTTCAGTATGGTTTACAGATAATGAAAGAAATGGGCGTCCAAACGCACACCGTACGCGCTGGTCACGCCAATTTGTTCCTGAGCCCATTGTTCCGCGAAGCCTTTGCCAACACCACGGGCGCTACCATTGAGTTATATGATACCGACGGTGCGCAGGGAGCCGCCCGGGCGGCGGGTATTGGTACGGGAGTGTTTGATTTCAAATCAGCTTTCAACGGCCTGACGCAAATCGCCACGGTGGAGCCGTTGGCCGATTTACAAGAAAAATACGCCAATACCTACGCCGTTTGGGAAGAGGCATTGAAAAAAATATAACATTTCGTCCCTTTGTCAAAGCGCTGTACTTTGACAAAGGGGGATTTATCCCTAACTTGCAGCGTTATTTCTTAGGCAATCACTCACAAAAACAACGTTTTCACATGGAAGCGCATCAAGAACAGGAAGTTCACTGGGGTTGGCTACTGGCCTACTTTTTGGTTATTATCGTTTTGTTGTTCGTATTTGGCGATGTATTCATTGCCCTTCTCGGCACCCTCATTCAGGGAATTATTTTTGCAGGATATCACAACGAGTTACACAAAGAAATCTAGCTCACTTTTGAGTAAAAAAATACAAAGCCGACGAGTGTCGGCTTTTTTTTGTGGCGCTTGAGGCAATAACCTTTTACTGATACAATAACAAACCGAGCCTGATTTACGTTTTTCTACAAAACCAACCCAACCTACTTACCTATGAAGAAAGTACGCATTTCGCTTTTTTTGCTGTTTTTGTCGATGCAAGTACTGGCGGGGACCAATCCCGATGCCTGTGTAGGTACTTGGGTGACTGGCTCCAAAAAAGGCCATGTCCAAATTTATAAACAAGGTGATAAATATTTCGGAAAAATTGTTTGGCTCATAGAGCCCAATGACCCTGCCACTGGTAAACCCCGAACCGATTCCAATAACCCAGATGTGCAAAAAAAAAATCGGCATCTGTTGGGTTTGGTCAATCTGCATGATTTTAAATATGAAGGCAATAATACTTGGGAAGACGGAAAAATCTATGATCCCGAAACTGGCAAAGAGTACAGTTGCAAAATCAAACTCACCAATGCCAATCAACTAGACGTGCGCGGCTTCATTGGCGTATCGCTCATTGGCCGCACCGATCGTTGGGTGAGAGTAAAATAAACGTTTCGGCTCATCAAAACCCACTTCATAAATCACTTTAAATGAATACGCTCTTTCCTATTTTTCTAAAACTTGAACAACTTCAAGTACTCATCGTAGGTGGTGGCTACGTCGGGTTGGAAAAACTTACGGCGGTATTGGCCAACGCTCCCCAAACCGACGTAACGCTCGTTGCGCCCGAAATACGGGCCGAAATCCACGAATTGGCGCAACAACATCCTCATGTTAAGCTCGTGAGGGAGGTATATAAACTTTCTTTTTTGGAAGAAAAAGATTTGGTGATTGTGGGCACCAACGATAAGGGCATCAATCGGCAGATACAGGAAGATTGCAAAGCCAAACGCCTACTTGTAAACGTAGCCGATACCCCCGACCTTTGCGATTTTTATTTAAGCTCGGTCGTAAAAAAAGGAGATTTAAAAATTGCGATTTCGACCAATGGAAAGTCACCGACTTTTGCCAAACGATTCCGTGAAGTATTGGAAGAAATCCTGCCCGATACTTTGCAGGAAACATTAGACAATTTACAACAAATCAGAAATAAGCTGAAAGAAAAAAAAAAAAAAAAAATGGATAAACTGAATGAAATC
>JAIXPV010000592.1 GCA_027486105.1 Runella sp.
CTAAGGTAGAAGAAAAACCAAAAGCTCCTAAAGCCGAAAAACCAAAAGATGCTGAAAAAGCTACTCTAGGTGATTTGGAAGCCCTTTCTGCCTTGAAAGAACAAATGGAAGAAGGTGAGAAAAAGAAAAAAGCGGCAGCTACTAAAAAAGTAGCCAAAGAAACGTCGGCTGAGTAATTTTTCAATCCCTGATTTGCTAAATTGTTAGTTTGTTATGATATTTACGGCTGTAAAAAGTCATAGCAGACTAACAATTTAAAAAACAACAAAAGGTCCTGTGGCCGAGTGGCTAGGCAGAGCTCTGCAAAAGCTCGTACAGCGGTTCGAATCCGCTCGGGACCTCTAAAGTGAAGTGTCTTTTCTAAAAAAAGTACCATTTAGCCATGAACAACTAAACTAGGCTGAATGGTACTTTTTGTTTTTAATTTGCTCGATTTTGTAGAAAAATAACCCTTGTGGCTATACTTAGGGGTAATTTCTGAATTTAATTAGAAAGAATCTAAATAATAGAATTATTGCAAATTAAGAATAGAAATGCTTTGGCACGTATAAATTCGTGCATTACTTTTGTACGGTTAAGAAGTATCATGTTTTTGTTAATTCATACACAAATGGAAATTAGTTTATTCTTAAAAAGAATGCGCAGTGTCACCCAAGCGTTACTGATTGCTTTAATGGCTACGCTTAGCCAACAAGCAACGGCACAGGATGGCGATGCCGCAAGCGGTGAAACGCTTTTCAATAATAACTGTAAGGCTTGTCACTCTGCAAAAGATGAAGTAGTTGTAGGCCCAGGCTTAAAAGGTATTCAACAACGCCGCGATTTGGCTTGGCTCGTTAAATGGATAAAAAATCCAAACGGGGTGATCCAGAGTGGTGATGAATATGCAGTAGCTTTGTACAACAAATTTAACAAAGCTCAAATGACAGCCTTCCCAGCTTTCGGTGAGAAAGAAGTGAAAGACATTTTGGCGTACGTTGAAAAAGCAAATACACCCGCAGCGGCAGTACCCGCTGCGGGTGCTGCCGCTGCGGGTGCTGCCGCAGGTGAGTCTGCCCCTTCTGATTTGTTTACCTACATTTTGGTGGCTTTGTTGATTGTGATGTTGTTAGTGCTTGGTGTATTGATGGCAATCGTGTCCATTCTATCTAAAGCCGTGTCTGGCGAAGCTACTGCATCAGAAGGGACGTCTTTCTCCGATAGACTTCGTGATGGGCTGGTGGGCTTGAGCAAAAACTCGGCAATTCGCAGCGCTACCGTATGGTTCTTCATATTGATGGTGACCAAAGCAACCGTTGATGGAATGTATGGGGTGGGTATTCAGCAGGGATATGCTCCTAAACAACCAATTGCTTTCTCACACAAATTGCACGCAGGCCAATACAAAATTGATTGTAACTATTGCCATACGGGTGTTAACCGTGGTAAGTCGGCAACAATTCCTTCGGCCAACATTTGTATGAACTGCCACGGCGTGATTAAAAAAGAATCACCCGAAATTCAGAAAATCTACACTGCAATTGAAAAAAATCAGCCAATTGAGTGGGTTCGTATTCACAACCTGCCTGATTTGGCATACTTCAACCACGCACAACACGTAAATGTAGGTGGGGTGCAGTGCCAACAGTGTCACGGCGAAATTCAAACCATGGAGGTAGTAGAGCAACGTTCTTCACTTACAATGGGATGGTGTATTGACTGCCACCGTAAAACGGAAGTAAATACCAAAGGCAACGCTTACTATGATAAATTGGTGGAATTGCACAAAACCAATAGCAAGGAGCCGTTGAAAGTAGCCGATATCGGTGGTCTGGAATGTTCAAAGTGTCACTATTAATCACGTTTCTTATTCATTAATATATATGGAAAACCAAACGAAGAGGTATTGGAAAGGTCTGGAAGAACTTCGGAATGACGAGACTTTTGTAAAAAATGCCCATAACGAATTTGGTAGCTTTGAGGCTAATGATTCTACCCAGTACAAAAGCATCGTAGACGGAATCGGTTCAGATCGTCGTGATTTTCTGAAAGTATTAGGGTTTGGCCTTGCTGCAGTATCATTAGCGGCTTGTGACGCTCCCGTCAAAAAATCAATCCCTTACCTTAATAAGCCAACCGATACGTTCCCATCAATCGCTGATTGGTACGCTTCCACGTATGCTGAAGGTGGAGATTATGCGAGTGTTTTAGTAAAGACGCGTGAAGGCCGTCCCATCAAAATTGAAGGTAACAAGCAGTCAAACGTAAGTAAGGGAGGCGTAAGTGCTCGTGCACACGCTTCTTTGTTGGCTTTATACGATGTCGAAAAATTAAAAGGCCCTAAAAAAGGAGAGGCCGATGCAGACTGGGACACGGTAGATAAAGAAATTTCTGCTCAGTTGGCTTCAATAGCCGCAAAAGGCGGTCAAATTAGAATCGTTACTTCTACTATTTTAAGTCCTTCTACCAAAGCTGTCATTGCTGACTTTACCGCAAAGTATCCTACTACTCAGCATATTACTTATGATGCTAATTCGGTAGCTGGTCTGGTAAAAGCCAATGGCGATTCGTTTGGTAAAGCAATCGTTCCTTCATACGATTTCAGCAAAGCAAAAGTAATCGTAGGTCTTAGTTGCGACTTCTTAGGAAGTTGGATTGCACCTCATGAGTATTCTGTTCAGTACGTAGCAGGACGTAAATTGAATAGTGGGAAAGGTGGCAAAAAAGATATGTCTCGTCACTATCAGTTCGAAACCACCATGTCTTTGACGGGTGCTAATGCTGATTACCGCGCTGCTGTGAAACCCTCACAGGAAGGCTTGGTTGCATTGGCGCTTTATAATAAATTGAACGGTAGAGGTGGAACCTCTTTAGGAGCTGATGTAGATAAGGTTCTAGATAAAGCCGTTGCCGATTTGAAAGCCGCTCAGGGAGCTGCTTTGGTAGTTTCGGGCTCAAATGATCCAAACGTACAGGTAGTTGTAAATGCTATCAACAGCGCTTTAGGTGCTTACGGTACAAGCATTGACTTAGGGACACCCGTTTATTACCGTCAAGGAAATGACGTAGCCATGAATGGCTTTATTGATAACGCAAAGGCGGCATCAATCGGAGCGGTTATTTTGTATGGCTGCAATCCAGTATATGATCATCCTCGCGGAGCGGAGTTGAAAGAGGCACTTCCAAAAGTAGAACTATCCGTTTCATTTGCAGATCGTGCCGACGAAACTTCGTCTCTTTGCAAATACATCACGCCTGCTCCTCACTACTTAGAGTCATGGGGTGATGCCGAACCTAAAGCAGGTTTTTATAGCTTACAACAACCCGCTATTTCACTCATTTATAAGACCCGTCAAGCGCAGTCAAGCCTGTTGAAATGGTCGGGGGCAAATCCTGATTTTTACACATATCTTCGTAATTATTGGAAAGCCAATATTCTTGGCGGCGAGAATTTTGAAGGTGCTTGGACAAAGGCGTTGCATGATGGTGTTGTCGAAAAAGGGACTGCGGCCGTGGCAGCTAGTGCAGGGGCAGTAGCTGGATTAGATGCTGTTATCGCAGCTGTTACTGCTTCATACAAAGCTTCTGCAACGGGACTTGAAGTAGTTCTGTACGAAAAAGTAGGGATGGGAACAGGTGCCTTGGCCAACAACCCTTGGTTGCAAGAATTCCCTGAGCCAGTAACAAAAGCATGTTGGGACAACTACGCCAGCATTTCTCAAAAAACAGCAAAAGAACTCGGTCTTTCACAAGACGATGTTGTTAAAATAGAAGTAAAAGGTAAATCTGTTGAATTGCCTGTATTAATTCAACCAGGCCAAGCCAATGGAACCGTCTCAATTGCCATTGGATACGGTCGTGAAAAAGCAGGTAAATCAGGTAATGGAGTAGGGGTAAATGTGTATCCTTTTATCCAAAACAGAGCAGGTTTTTCTAATTTTAGTGTGGGTGAGGCAACGCTGACCAAAACTGGCGATTCGCACAAAATTGCTCAAACTCAGACCCACGAAACCGTAATGGGCCGTAGGGCGGTAATGCAGGAAGCCCGTTTGGCGGAGTACCAAAAAGATTCAAAAGCGGGTCGTTATTTCCCACATGTATCTACTTCAGAAGGGATAAAATCTCCGACTGAAATCACGCTTTGGAATGGATATCAAAAGCCTAACCACTCATGGGGAATGGCGATTGACCTCAACTCTTGTACGGGGTGTGGTGCTTGCGTAATTAGTTGTCAGGCTGAAAACAACGTTTCTGTTGTAGGACGTCAAGAGGTAATTAACCGTCGCGAAATGCACTGGATTCGCATTGACCGTTATTATTCATCAGATGCGGATGTAATGGACAAGAGCTTGAGCGGTTCGAAAGCATTGGAAATCGCTTCCGATAATCCTGAAGTTGTGTTCCAACCTTTGATGTGTCAGCACTGCGGTAATGCACCTTGCGAGACGGTTTGCCCAGTATTGGCAACAACCCACAGCACAGAAGGTCTTAACCAAATGGCTTATAACCGTTGTGTAGGAACGCGTTATTGTGCAAACAACTGCCCCTATAAAGTTCGCCGTTTCAACTGGTTTAAGTACTTTGATAATGATAACTTCGATTTTCATTACAATAACGACCTCGGTAAAATGGTCATTAACCCTGACGTAACCGTTCGTTCACGTGGAGTTATTGAAAAATGCTCAATGTGTGTACAGCGGATTCAGGAAGGTAAGTTAAATGCCAAGAAAGAGCGCCGTCGTCCTATTGATGGTGAGATTGTTACTGCCTGTGCGCAGTCTTGTCCCACAGAAGCCATTGTTTTTGGGGACATGAATGATCCTTCGAGCAAACTTTCTAAATTGTTGGCTGAAGAAAAAGAAGGACGTGCTTTCCAAATGTTGGAAGAAATCAACGTGAAACCGCAGATTTCTTACTTAACTA
>JAIXPV010000719.1 GCA_027486105.1 Runella sp.
GGATGTTACGACTAAGCAGGGCGTCAATTTAGCGACCATCACCAACCTAAAAACCCGCGACATGACCCGCACCAATAAGTACGGTGTGTTTTTTTTGGACGCCTCCGTGGGGGACTCCATCGAAATCGCGAGTCTAACCCATGAGCGTGGTGCTTTCCGCTGGAATGGCGATGCCGAAGAGATAACATTTATGTTGAAAAAACTGGATAAAGCCATCGAGCTTCCCGAAGTACGGGTAGCTTCCAAACGCGAGCAGGAACTGCAAAAAGAGATTGCCCGAGTCGTAGCTGAGCCAGAAGCCCGCAAAAATCTATCGTTTGGCGAGGCCATTAAAATGGCGCAATCTCCCATCAGTTTGCTGTACGAGCTGTTTAGTAAATCGGCCAAAGAAGACCGAAAAGTAGCAATGCTTATGCAGGAAAAACGCCGCCGCGATTTGGCCAACTACCGCTTTGCCATGATTGCGGGTCAGGCCACCGAGCTGAGCGGTGATCAACTGGAGCGGTTTCGTTATTATTGTAATTTTTCGGAAGAATTTCTGCTCCTTTCGAGCGACTATGAGCTTACCTACGAGGTACTCCAACGCTGGTATTTATTCAAACGATTCAAAAAATAAGCCAAAAAACTTGCAGTTTTAACGCCTTTTTTCGATTATTCACCTCTTTTAGTCAAATCCTTTATTTTCACCTAAAAACCATAAAATCATGAGTGCATTCTCAGATGTTGTTGAAAAGTCGCTGGAACAATTAAGCAGTGTTGGAGTAGCAGCCGACGAGGCTCTTGTGACAGCAGTAGCCAAAGGCTTAGGCCCCTCCATTTACAATCAAGATTCTTCTTTAGTGGCTTCATCAGATCAGGAAGAACTAGACCGCGTAAAAACCAACTTTTTGATTGGCAAATTAGGATTGGCCGACGGCCCAGAATTGGACGCCGCCATTGCCGAAACGGTCGCCACACTCAAAGGTGTAAATCGTAAATTACGAGTGGTATTTTATTATCTACTTGTCAAGAAATTTGGAAAAGAAGCTTTCTACTCATAAGCCATACCAAACTCTTTTTCACGACAAAGCCGTCTCGTGAGACGGCTTTGTCTTTTTTATAGTAACGAGAAAAACGCTTTTATGCTTGGTTGTTTAGCCGCGTAGCATTTTCGGCAGACAACACTGCCTCCTCCCCGTCTTCGTCGGTCAAAACATTAAAACTAAAATCTAGGGGGTCAAATGTCCCCAGCAGTTTTTCTAAAAATGTATTATCGTTCAGGTAGAAATTCAAAAAATTATCGCTCCGCTCCTGCAAGCTTCCGTTCGGAAAAAGCTTTGATTTTAGGCCCAATAATTGATTAACTTCCGTCTCATAGTTTCGCTCTTCCGCTTTTTTTAGGCGTTTTTCTACGTTTTCCAAGGTATTTAGCACCTTGGTTTTTTCGGCATTGACCGCGCCTTCCAAAGTTTTATCAATTGAAATAGCTTTACGCAAGATAGCCACAAAAACCTCCTCAATGGCTCGTTTTTCCTCGTCGAGTTCCAACGACAACGAAGATGTTTTTTCAACAAATGTCTTACGGAGTTTTACATCATCCCAAAACAACTCTTCGACGGTTACGCCCAATTTTTCGGCCCGTTTTTGACTGGCTGAATTAATGTATAATGCAAAATTTCTAGGCAATAATATCGGGAAAGGCACTTGAAAATGCTCAAAAACCCCCTTCAACTGCAACCAGTAAGGCACCTCTGAAGGGCCACCGATGTAGGCAAGATTGGGCAAGATAATCTCCTGATACAACGGGCGCAACACCACATTGGGACTAAAACGCTCGGGATGCTGATGCGCAATGGCGATAATTTCTTCCTGCGAAAACGTCAAATCGCTGTTGAGCACCCGATAGATATCTCCCTCTTTGACGATACGCTCACGCAAGCCATCTATCAAATAAAAAAAGTTGATTTCGCGGGGGGTAATCTGCGTATGATAGCCTTCTGCTTCGAGTTTTTGCGTGGTGGCATTGCTGATTTTGTGGGCTTCTTGGTGAAGAAGTTCCGATTCAACGACGGGCAAAAACAAACGTTTTAGTTCGGCGTCATCGCCATCAATGCAGACCAACCCCTCGGCCCCAAAAAGCTCATTCATGTAACACCGCACGGCATCGGCCAGGGTATCGCATTGCAAATATGCTTTTTCAAATACAGGAACCCGCTCAGGCAAGATTTTAAGCGCTTCGCCCAGTTCGCGGGGCGTCATACGCCCTACCGCACCACGCTGTTGGGTTTGCCAAGTATATTTTTTACCAAAAAGATTAAAGTAACTAATTTCCTCAAAATCATGGTCTTCCGTAGCCATCCAATATACGGGCACAAACTTCGAGTCAGGATAAGCCGCCTGTAATTTTCGGGCCAAATTGATAGCGGTCACAATTTTATATATGACATACAGTGGTCCCGTAAATATATTTAACTGGTGACCAGTGGTGACCACAAACGTATTCGGGTCATTCAGAAGGGCTAAACTGGGTTTGACAGATATATTTTTATACTGCCGTTCAAGGGCTTTTACGAGTACGGCTCGGTGCTCAGGCGAAAATTGACTTTTGTCTTTTATCTGTTTTTCAAAATTGCTTAATGTCGGAAAATGTCCGTAAAAAGGCTGTAGATGAGCTTTTTGGGAAATATAGTCTAAGAAAAGCGGTGGGAACGCGCCCGTAGTTTCAAGTGGTAAGGGTTGACAATGCATGTTTGAGGGAAAATTTGACATTAGACAGACACCGGATCAGTTCGCCAAAACGGTTAGACATTGAGAATCAACATTCCGCTTCCAAGTCTAAACACGTAAACGAAACACCTCTCCGTAAAGTTTCCCTATCTTTGCAACTACTGCTCTTAAATGCTAAACCCTAATTCTTTTGAACATTATCGTCATCATCCCTGCCTACAACGAACAGGAAGCCATCGGAAAAGTCATTGCCGAAATTCCGAAAGAATGGGTGCGGGAAATCGTCGTGGTCGACAATCGCTCCACCGACCAAACGGCGGCCCGCGCCGCCGAAGCAGGGGCTACCGTAGTGCATGAGCCTTTGCCAGCGTACGGCAGAGCATGTCTGCGCGGCATGGCGTACGTGCAGTCGCTCCAAAATCCACCCGACATCATTGTTTTTGTGGATGGCGACCACTCGGATTATCCCGAACAGCTCCCCGACTTGATAAAACCTATTCTGGAAGAAAACTACGACATGGTGATTGGCTCACGGGCCTTAGGAAAGCGCGAAAGCGGCTCCATGACGCCCCAACAGGTATTCGGCAATTGGCTTGCTACGTTTTTGATGGGTTTGCTCTACGGCGTCAACTATACGGATTTGGGGCCGTTTAGAGCCATCAAATGGGATAAACTTTTGGCATTGGATATGCAAGACACTACCTACGGCTGGACCGTCGAGATGCAGCTTAAAGCCGCCAAACACCGCATGAAAACCACCGAAGTACCCGTAAAATACCGAAAGCGCATTGGTTTTTCGAAGATTTCGGGCACGCTGAAAGGTGTTATTCTGGCGGGTTATAAGATTATTACCACAATTTTCAAGTATTGGTAAAACCCACAGGTTTCTACCGATTTATCCCGTAATTTTGCGAAAAATTTCAGAAAGTATGCCTGTCATATCAATGTTTTATGGTTTAATTGTTTCGTTGTATTATTTTGACAACAAACAACACCATTTGCCCCACATTCACGTCAGTTATAGTGGGCAAGAAGCCGTTTTTTCCATCGAAACAGGTGAGTTAATTGATGGAAGTTTGCCAAGAGCAAAACAAAAACTAGTTGAAGCATGGATTGAGCTACGTCGAGAAGACTTAATGGCTGACTGGCAATTAGCCATAAATGGGCAAAAAATTTTCCCAATTGACCCCTTAAAATAAGCTTAAAAATGAATCCAAGAGTAAAGCAAGTCACCCCTTTAGGCAACTATGAACTACAAATTGTCTTCTCTAATCAAGAAGTACGTTTGTTCGACGTAAAACCTTATCTAGACAAAGGAATTTTTGAAGAACTTAAAGATATATCCTTATTTAACTCGGCAAAAGCTTTTAATGGGACAGTTACTTGGAACAATGAGCTTGATTTTTGCCCAGACACTTTATACATAGAAAGCAAATGTCAGAGCGTCTCATTATAGATATCCTTGGCTGGATTGGTTCAGTATTGGTCGTAGCGGCATACGCGCTCAACATCAACGGCCGTTTGCACCCCAACTCCCATTTTTATTTATGGGCTAATTTGGTTGGCAGTATTTGCTTGATTGTCAACACCCTATTTCACAATGCCATTCCCTCCGCAGTGGTCAATATAGTATGGGTAGGAATTGCGATTTGGGGCATGGTGAGAAAAGGGAAAGAGAATTCGGTTTTAAAATAAACGATTTAAATCAACACAAGTGAATTTTCTGGAATTAGCAGAACAGACAATTATCAAAGCAAATCAAGCTTTAACTACCAATGAAGTTTGGGAAAAAGCCATTGAATTCGGTTTCGATAAAAGTTTAAATACAAAAGGAAAAACACCTTGGGCAACGCTAGGAGCACGCCTGTATGTTGATATACGTGATAATCAAAGGAGCATTTTTGAAGCTATTGGTAAAAGGCCAACAAAGTTTTGGATAAAGGGTATCCCCCTTCCTAAACCATCTGCCGAAAATCCAAAAATTCATTTAGAACAGGTTATAGAACAAACAATTGTAAAAGCTGAGAGATTTCATGAGCGTGATTTGCATCCTTTACTCGTAAAATTTGCTGACACTTTTCATCACTTTCGGGGGGCAAAACTGAAAACAATATTTCATGAGAATTCGCTTAGAAGTAAAAAAGGGTACAACAAATGGATTCATCCAGATTTAGTAGGAGCTTATTTCTCTTTCAATGATAAAATCAGGCAATACGAAAGAGTAGTTATCGACTTTCAAAATGATTTTGCACTTACTTCTACCAAACTGTTTTCGTTTGAAATGAAAATTCGTTTAGATATTGGAAACCTCAGAGAAGCGTATTTTCAGGCAGTTTCTAATTCAAGCTGGGCCAATGAAGGTTACTTAGTAACATTAAAATTAGATGAGGAGGTAATTGAAGAAGGTAGAAGACTTGCTAATTCGTTTGGGATAGGTCTTATAAAGCTCGACGGTGAAAACATTGAAAGTAGTCAAATTATAGTTCCTGCCGCTATCAAAAAGGAATTAGATATAGATTCTATGGATAGATTGGCCAGCGAAAACCGAGACTTTGCGGAATTTTTACAAAACATTATTGATGACAAAAAAATCAAAAAAGTAAACAGTCGTTACGATGAAGTTTTCGATGACATCAAATTTGAAAAGCATCTCAAAGAAAAAGGGATTATCAAGTAATTGATGAGATTCCTGACTCAAAACAAAAATTCACCAGTACATTAATTTAATATACAACAATGCAAGTTTGGAAATTTGGCGGGACGTCGGTAGGAAAGCCCGAACGGATGCACTCAATCAGAACGCTTATTACGGCCGACAGCGGTCGCAAAATTGTGGTATTGTCGGCCCTTTCGGGTACGACCAATGCGTTGATTTCGATGGGAGAATCGGCCAAGGCCAACAATGACGCCGAAGTACAGGAAAAAATAGAGGCCCTGAAAGCGCACTACGATGCGTTTATCAAAGAATTATACAGCACCGAAGAAAGCCTGAAAAAAGGACAGACCATCGTCGACAATGAATTCAATTTTATTCGTTCAGTGTTGAAAAGCCGGCCTTTTACCCTCAAGCAGGACAAAGAACTCGTGGCACAGGGTGAAATCATGAGTACACAACTGTTTCAGGGCTATCTGGAAGAGCAAGGGGAAAGCTCCGTGCTGCTGCCGGCGCTTGATTTTATGCGCATCGACACCGACGGTGAGCCTGAACTAGAAACCATTGAGGCGCTTTTGGGCGACATGCTCGATCACCAGACCGACAAACAGCTCATCATCACGCAAGGATTCATTTGCCGTAATCCTCGTGGCGAAGTGGACAACCTCAAACGCGGCGGCTCGGATTACACTGCCTCGTTGATTGGTGGAGCTATTCGTGCCGAAGAGATTCAAATCTGGACCGATATCGACGGAATGCACAACAACGATCCACGCATTGTAAAACGCACGTTCCCAATCCGTGAGTTGACCTTTGAAGAAGCCGCTGAACTGGCCTATTTCGGAGCCAAAATTCTTCACCCAAGCACCATCACGCCCGCCAAAATGCGCGGCGTACCCGTACGTTTGAAAAATACCATGGAGCCGCAGGCCTTCGGTACGTTGATTGCCACCACCACTACCGACCGCGAAATCAAGGCGATTGCAGCGAAAGACGGCCTCACGGCAATTTATATTCACTCGACTCGTATGCTGAATGCGTACGGTTTCTTGCGTCGTGTATTTGAGATTTTCGAGAAATATAAGACGCCTGTGGACATGATTACCACTTCGGAGGTTTCGGTATCGGTTACAATCGACAACGATACGCACTTGAGCGAAATCACGGCTGAATTAAGCGAAATCGCCGACTTGGAAGAGCACGACCGCGATTTGTCCATCATCTGCATCGTAGGGGACTTCAAAGCTGACAAAGAAGGTATTGCCCTAAAAGTGTTTGAAGCGATGAAACACATTCCAATCCGAATGATTTCGTACGGAGCTTCAGAGCATAATCTTTCGATTTTGGTATGGACCAAAGACAAAGCCGAAGCGCTGAACGTTCTCAATGAGCGCTTGTTCTACTACGAAGATGCCATGAAGACTATCTTCAATGCACAGTAACTCATAGGGGGCATAAGCCCCCTAAAAACGAACACTAAACGAATGCTACAGTTAAACTTTATCCGCGAAAACCGCGAAATCACAATCGCCGGTTTAGAACGCAAATATTTTAAAGGAGCCACCGAAGCCGTTGATAAGCTTTTGGGGTTGGATAAACAACGCCGCGATACACAAAGCGAACTAGATGCCACTTTATCACAATCCAACACCTTGGCCAAGCAAATCGGGCAGTTGATGAAGGAAGGTAAGAAAGAAGAAGCCGAAGCGGCCAAAGCTCAAACATCCACCCTGAAGGTTCGTGCAAAAGCCCTGGAAGAAAGTCTGAAAGAAGTAGAAGAGCAGCTTCAAGCTACGTTGGTGTTGCTGCCCAACCTTCCCCACGAAAGCGTGCCGCCGGGCCGTACGCCCGAAGAAAACGTAGAAGTGTACCTTTGGGGAGAAAAACCTACGCTTCCCGAAACCGCCAAGCCTCACTGGGACTTGATTGAACAATATGACATTATTGACTTCAAACTCGGCACCAAGATCACGGGCGCAGGTTTTCCCGTATACAAAGGCAAAGGCGCTCGGTTACAGCGCGCCATGATCCAGTTTTTTCTGGACCAAGCCGTAGAAGCGGGCTATCTGGAAATTCAACCGCCGATTCTCATCAATGCCGAATCAGGATTCGGCACGGGGAATTTGCCCGACAAAGAGGGCCAAATGTACTACGCCACCGCCGACGACCTCTACCTGATCCCGACCGCCGAGGTGCCGATCACGAACCTGTACCGCGACGTCATCGTAGCCGAAAACGACCTTCCGATCAAAAACGTAGGCTATACGCCCTGTTTTCGTCGTGAGGCGGGCAGCTGGGGCGCGCACGTGCGCGGCCTGAACCGTTTGCATCAGTTTGACAAGGTGGAGATCGTACAGGTACGCAAAGCCGAAGAATCGTATCAGGCACTCGACGAAATGGCCGAGCACGTCAAAGGACTGCTCCAAAAACTGGAATTGCCCTTCCGCATCATCCGTCTCTGCGGCGGCGATATGGGCTTTAC
>JAIXPV010000159.1 GCA_027486105.1 Runella sp.
ACCCGACAGGGCTGTTTCGTTTTCTGCTACGGCATCGGTATGATTATCAATATCTGCTTGCTCTAAATACGCTTTTTCTTTGCGCAAGTATGAAATGGCGGTATTGATGACCACACGCTTAATCCACGCTTCCAACGGGCAATCATATCTGAACGTATGTATCTGGAAAAAAACCTTAATAAACGCTTCTTGAAGAACATCCTCGGCCTCAAAACGGCTGCGCGTGTAGCGTTGGCAAACGGCAAACATTCTCCCTGCAAAACGCTCATAAAGCGTTCGCTGGGCTATGCGGTCTTTATTTCGACACCCTTCAACTAACGTTCGTTCATCTTTCATGTATGCCAGTATGTTCTAATGACGCACAGGTTTAAAGAAAGGTTGGAATTGTATTGTAAATTTTATGAGCAAAGTTATTTGGGAAAATTATAGTAATGGTTTAACTATCAATTCTCTATGAAATGCTATCAAATAACCTTGAAAACGTGAGAGGGTAGGTGATTTGTTTCAGGTAAACACCAAAAAAACGCCCTATCCTACCAAGAAAGTGTAAGCGACTACCAGACGATTTTTGTTTTTATTGAACAATTTA
Source organism: Runella sp. (assembly GCA_027486105.1). Classification (GTDB taxonomy): domain Bacteria; phylum Bacteroidota; class Bacteroidia; order Cytophagales; family Spirosomataceae; genus Runella. The sequence goes on from JAIXPV010000159.1 coordinate 590, forward strand.
GGGCTGCTTGTCATTTATCTGATATATAACGTTTCTTTTACCAAAATGATAACAATCGTAGTCGGTACTAATCGGCGAAACTCCAAATCAAAAGACGTAGCTTTGTTTTATCAAAAGTTACTCGCCGAATTTAATGCTGAAAGCCAAATTTTAGACATTGCCGAACTTCCTGATGACTTCATAAGGACCGCTTTGTACGAAAATAACGGTAAAAATGAAGTTTTTAATGCATACCGAAAGATGATGAAGGAGGCCGATAAATTCGTTTTTATCGTGCCAGAATACAACGGTTCATACCCTGGTGCATTAAAAGGGTTTATTGACGGGCTAGGTTATCCTAGCGAATTGAAGCATAAAAAAGCCGCATTGGTGGGGATTTCAGACGGTGTACAAGGGTCGGCGTTGGCGCTGAGCCACTTGATTGATGTCTTTCATTACTTAGGATTGAATGTGCTTGCCCAGCGGGTGAAGATTCCATTTATGAAGAAAAATTTTCAAGATGGTGAAATTAAAGATGCGCTTATCAATCAACTTATCCATGAGCAAGCGGAATTGTTGGTAAATTTTTAACTTCGCGGCCTAAACAGGTCAATGTATTAAAGTAACCGAACTTATGGCACACAATTTCGATATTCCGTTTGAAGGAACCGCAGAAACAATTTTGGCGAAAGCAAAACGCGCCATTGAATCAGGAAATGGCACCATGACTGGCGACGGTGCAACGGGTTCTTTTTCGCTTCCTGCTGGAATCAGTAAAGTAAAAGGTGAGTACGCGGTAGAAGAGAACAAACTCAAAATAACCATCACCGACAAGCCGATTTATGTGAGTGGCGACATGATTGAAAATATTCTCAAAAAGCACCTGTCATGACAAAAAAGCCCTCGAAGATTAGACTTTCGAGGGCTTTTTTGTTTTAACTCAGAAAGTCCAATGCTCGACGTTCTGACCACGTAAACTCATCATTTTTGACCAAAAAACCCACGTGTCCGCCCGTCTTAGGGGTTTCTACAAAAATAAAGGGGTGTTTTTCGGCCAATGCTTTCGGAGCGCAGTCTGCATTTAAGATAGGATCGTTTTGGGCGTTACAAATCAAAACGGGAATGTGTACTTCTTTGATGAAATTGACGGCGGATGCTTGTTGGTAAAAATCGTCGGCATCGCGGTAGCCGTTGACAGGCGCAGAAAAAAAATCGTCAAAATCTTTCCAAACTTTAACGTTTTTTAAGCGACTCATATCTAATTTTCCTGGGTATAGCTCCGATTTAGCGCTGATTTTTTTCGTTAGTTTTCTCATAAACCGGTCGCGGTAAAACCGATTTTTGGGTAAATCGAGTAGTTCTGCGCTGGTTTTCAGATTGGTAGGGGCTGAAAAGGCGGCCGCGCCTCGCACAACGTCTGGCAGCTCTTTGCCCTTTGCTCCCACGTATTTCAAGGAGATATTTCCACCCATGCTGTACCCTACAAGTACTATTTTTTCGTAACGTTTGGTGCGTAGTGCGTGGTTGATGAGTTCGCTGATATCGCCAATTTCACCGTGATTGTACAGCCGAAATGCTTTATTCATTTCACCGCTGCAGGAGCGACAGTTCCAAGCTAGTACATCCCAACCATTTTGCGAAAACAATTTGGCGGTTCCTTTGATATAATGTCTGCCGGAATCCCCTTCCAAACCGTGGGTTAGTACTACCAGTTTTTTACTACGTGTATCGAGCCAATCAATATCTACAAAATCACCGTCCGCGAGCAAGAATCGTTCGCGTTCGTATGCCACTCCTTCAATCTTCCGAAAAACGCTCGGAACAATGGTTTGCAAATGACCATTGAACAGATAACGAGGCGGTCCTGGATAGGTTGATTGATTAATAATGGGCATTGAAATATATTTTTTACAAAATTGACAGTAATTTTTAAGAAATCGTTAAATTTTGCACCAAACATTCTTTGGATGTTATTTAATAAACCTATTACTCGGTCGACTCTATAGGTTGATAGAGTAGAACTTTCAGCGTATTTTTGCAGTTAATAATTTTTCGATGTCTTAAAACACTTCAACATCTCCCAAAACTACTCCCATGATTCGCTCCGTAGCCGACCGCGTTTATCTGGACAATGCCGCCACCACCCGTATATCCCCCGAAGTAATTGAAGCGATGCTTCCTTGGATGACTGAGCAGTACGGCAATCCATCCTCTATTCATGGACATGGCCGTGTGGTGAAATCGGCCATTGAACAGGCGCGTAAAACCGTAGCGGGGCTGTTGAATACTTCACCAGCACAGATATTTTTCACATCGGGCGGTACGGAAGCCGACAATACGGCCATTACGTGCAGCATTGATAATTATGGATTGAAGCACGCCATTACCTCACCGTTGGAACACCACGCGGTATTGCATACCTTGGAATATTTGGCCAAAGTGGGCAAAATCAAGTTGAGCCTAGTGAATATTGATGCCAAAGGTCATATTGATTTGAATCATTTGGAAGAGCTACTTCAGACTAATTCGCGCTCGTTGGTATCATTGATGCACGGCAACAATGAAATCGGTAACTTACTGGATTTGAATGTAGTTGGAGATTTATGCGCACAGTATAACGCCATTTTTCACAGTGATACAGTCCAAACAGTAGGCCATCTACGGCACGACTTAAAACAGCTCAAAACACATTTTATCGTTGGAGCAGCCCATAAATTCAACGGCCCGAAAGGTGTTGGCTTCTTGTATGTCAATGCCGATGTAAAAATTCACCCTTACATTCATGGTGGTTCGCAGGAGCGCAATATGCGCGGAGGAACAGAAAACGTATACGGAATTGTGGGGTTAGGAAAAGCGCTGGAAATTGCGTATCGCGACATGGACAGCCACCGTGCCCATATTGAGCATTTGAAAAAACGTATGATTGCGGGCTTCCGCGAAAAGATAGAAGATGTGCGTTTTAATGGAGATTGTGAAAACTTGGACCGCAGTAATTATACAGTGTTGAACGTCAGCCTGCCGCCGTCAGACATCAGTGATATGTTGCTTTTTAATTTAGATATTGCCAAAATTTCAGCTTCGGGCGGAAGTGCCTGTTCTAGTGGCTCAGAAGTAGGCTCGCACGTATTGGGGGCGCTTGGCGTGGCTCCAGACCGAGGAAATGTTCGTTTTTCATTTGGAAAATACAATACCGAAGCGGATATTGACTACGCCGTAAATACCGTTGCCGAAATGTATAAAACAGCGCTGGTTTAAACATCCCACGATACGCGCACATCAGCCGTGAGTGGATGTGCCATGCAGGTTAGCACGCGGCCGAGCGTTACTTCTTCGTCGGTTAGAATTTCGTTGTATTCCATTTCAACCACTCCTTTTGCGCATTGTGCAATGCAACTTCCGCATTGACCTGAGCGGCAGTTGTAAGGCAAAGGCAAGCCTGCTTTTAATCCTGCGTCCAAAATCGTTAGGTTATTGGCCACTTCAACCGTTGTGGAGGTGCCTTTAAAATCCAGTGTGACAGATTGGGGCTGATATTGCTTGGGAGTTGGGGGTTTGGTGTCGACTGTATAAAATTCACGGTGAATGCGGTCTTTGGCAAAGCCCATGGTAAGGAGGGTGATTTGCACCATCAGCATAAAATGCAACGGGCCGCAGGTATAAAAAGCGGTATCGTCTTTGGCAGAAAGCAAATGTTGCTTGACAATCTCTTCCAATAATGAATTATTGAGCCGGGCCTGCTGCAGGTTTTTGGCATTTCCCCAGAAGAAAACCGCTTTCAGGCGTTGGGGATATTCAGTCCGCAATTGGTTGATTTGCTCATAAAAAATTGTAGACTCGACCGTTTTGTTACTGTACAGAAGCGTAACGTACGTTTGCGGTGCGGTGTAAAGAAGTTGTTTTAATAAAGAGAAAAGTGGCGTAATTCCGCTGCCTGCTCCCACCAAAAATACATGGCTGGGCACTTCATGGGCTGGAATAATAAATCGCCCTGAAGGTTCTAGTGCAGTAAGTATTTCACCTTCTTTGGCATAATCAAGCAATCGGCGCGACACCAACCCGTTGGGTACGCGCTTTATAGTAATAGCGGGCAGTACATCTACTCTAGGTGCGGTCGAAAAAGAAAAAGAGCGCCTGACCTCCTGACCGTATTCATCAAATAACAG
>JAIXPV010000628.1 GCA_027486105.1 Runella sp.
ATCGCTTAACTGATGAAAACACTTCCCTTCTTGGCGGGGATCATCAATCTCAAAAAATAATTCGGCTACATCCATTTGTCAAAGATGCTAACTTAGTCCTTCATGCAATAACCCTACTTTCCTTAGGTTTGAGTTTTATGTTTATTGGAATAGTCGTAAGTTACACAACGCGTAAACTATAAAATCAATACTGGTATGAAAAAAATGTTTTTATCCGTTGCCGCGGCCCTATCGGTGGCAGTGCTGGTGGCATATACCCACCGTACGGCAAGTGTTTTGAGTGGATTTGAGACTGGTACACCAGAGGTTAAGTCAATGAATGCGCTTGCGTTTGGGCCTGAAGGAGTCTTGTTTATCGGTGATTCTAAAAGTGCTTCGGTGTTTGCGGTTGATACGAAAGATGCCGAAAACGTAGCGAGTGCCAAACCCGTTGAGATAAAAAACATTGACCAAAAAATTGCTGCGTTACTGGGTACAGAAGCCAAAAATATCATCATTCAGGATTTGGCTGTCAACCCCATTTCCAAGAAGGTATATTGCGCGGTGCAAGCCGCCAACGGAACACCCATATTGTTTAAAATAGACGGCGAAAACATTCAGCCCGTGAGCCTGAAAGACGTCAAATTCGCGTTGGTGTCGCTTAATAATGCCCCTGCCGAAGACGCCAAAGACCAACGAGGCCGGCCGTTGCGGGTTTGGGCTATTTCAGACCTTAATTATGCCGATGGAAAAGTGATGGTGAGCGGATTGTCTAATCAAGAATTTGGGTCTACCTTCCGTAGTATTCCTTTTCCGTTTACCAACAAACAAGAGCAATCTTCGCTCGAAATCTACCATGCCGCTCACGGGCAATACGAAACCAACTCGCCCATCAAAACCTTTACAACGGCAGAATTGAACGGCAAAAACTTTCTGGTAGCAAGCTATACCTGTACCCCACTTGTTCTTTTTCCAATGGATGACTTAAAGCCGGGCACGCACGTAAAAGGCCGTACCGTTGGTGAATTTGGCGCTGGAAACAGCCCCTTGGACATTATCACCATGAAAAAAGGCAACGATTTGTTTCTGATTATGGCCAATTCTGATCGGCCAGTGATGAAAGTTAAGTATAAAGACATCGAGACTTATCAAGGCTCATTGACCGAGCCTATCAAAGAAAATTACAGCACTGCTGGCGTTCCTTACGTTTCGTTTCCGATGGTGAATGTGCTCCAACTTGACAAATTGGACGATACCCAATTTGTGTTCTTGCAACGGAGAGCCAATGGAGACCTCGACATCCGAACTTCCAATAACCGATCATTATGAGAAAAAGAGTGCGAATCAGTTGGCCCAGCCAACTGATTCTTTTTTCTTTATTTCTGTTGGTTAGTTGTGCGGAAAGTCAGGAAACTTTACAAGGAAGCATCGTAATTCGGTGGAAAAATAATCAGGCAATGGGGCTGTCGGTAGCGTTAAGCCAATTCAAAGCTCCCTCTAAAGAAACGCACCCCCAATTGTTCAGAGTGCAACTGGCCAATTCTAACCCCAAAATAGTGGTTTTAGGCGATTATTCGATACAAAATGATTCACTGATTTTCGAGCCACTTATTCCTCTTACCCCAGGTTTGCAGTACGAAATGTTACTTGAGAGCCGTCTTGTGGGCAAAATCGCAATACCTAAACCAGAACCCTCTACAACCCTAACGGGAATTTACCCTTCTCAAGATACGCTTCCCGAAAACCTTCTCAAATTCTACTTCGTTTTTTCTGGTCCCATGCGGGAGGGCCGTTCTTTATCTTATATTTCTCTGCTTGATGCCAAAGGAGATACTTTGCCCAACACATTTCTGAATTTACAACCAGAATTATGGAACGCTGAAAAAACTGTTTTGACACTCTGGCTCGATCCAGGTAGGATCAAGCGCGATTTGCAACCCAATAAATCGCTAGGAGCACCTTTAACGAAAGGTAATCGTTATACGTTAGTTGTTTCAGAGCGGTGGCCAGATGAATTAGGGGCTGGGCTGATACAATGATACCCCAAAAGTTTTGTGACGGCAGCGCGTGACATGACCTCTCCCGACCTTAAACCTTGGGCGCTTAAAACTCCCCGCAGGGGCACCACTCAACCCCTTGAAATCCACCTCAAGGAAGCATTAGATTATGTTTTATTACAAAATACGATTCGAATAATTGACGCTCGGGGCAAGACTATCAACGGAGTTATTCAGGTCACTAACAAAGAGCACCGCGTAGACTTTATTCCAACATCGCCTTGGTTGGCGGGCCCTTATAAAGTGCTTGTGGAATCGAGGTTGGAAGATTTGGCTGGTAATAATTTGAACCGTCTGTTTGACCGTGACCTGACCGATACCCGCACAAAACCTTCACAACAAACGGTTTTTGAACTGAATTATCGGATTGATTGAACTTCGTTTTTAGGCCGTTTTTTTGATTCGATATACGTACGGAGGCTTGTGGGCCTTTCCTGAAAATTTCTTCTCAACCCGCTCCAATATTTCCATACTGAGCATTTTTCGCTGAAAATTGGCACGAAGGAGCTTTTTATCTAAAATTGTTTCGTACAAACTTTGAAGTTCCTTCATCGTGAATGTTTCGGACAACAGATTGAAACCGACCAACTTATAGTCCAACATCAGACGCAAGGTGCTGAGGGCTTTCTCTACGATTCGGTTATGGTCAAGAATCAGCGTGGGAATTTGATGAATATCGTGCCAGCCACCCATATCTGAAAAAATATCGGGCGTTGGTATTACCTTCGAAAAGTTTACCAAGGCGTAATAGCCAATAGAAATAAAACGTTGTAAGAGCCAATGATTCGTTTCCAATTCAAATCCGTGGGAAGACATGGTGGCTTTGTGTACATCCCAGTTGCCGCGGTTTTGTTCACCGAAGGTATGAAACTGCTCAAGATAAATGTCTTTTACTCCTGTCCGTTCCCACAAAATCCGGGTGGCGGCCTCATCGGTACTTTCATCTTTAAATACAAATCCCCCGGGTAAAGCAAAGGCTTTCGTATGCTTAAACTCCAGCAATAAGACTTTTAGCTGACGTTCGTGGAACCCAAAAATTACACAATCAACCGAAACACTCGGGAGGTATTCTGGACCAGTCTCCAAAAAAGTTTTGATGTTTTGGCTAGGGGTCATAAATTAAAATTTTGCACAAAAAAAAGAAAAAGTTTGGAATATCGTTGTTCTCCCGATAAGTTTGTATCAAAATGATGCAATCGACAATGAAAAACCTGTCTATACTTCAAACTTTTTACTTATCGCCTCAGGAATCAGTAAAGAAGGAATAGTTGAGCGAGGCGATGTGTCGCCTTTTGAAGAAGATTTCAAGTAAAGCTGAAATGGGACGCACACATTCAATAGTATCACTCTTTTTGGTTCCCTCTTAAGGGGCATATTCATTTTTAAAAGTAGGCCTTTGCGTATATACGTTAACTCTGTTTATGTATATGTTTTTCAGTGGTAATAAATTAGACTTTTAAATTAAAAAATAGGCTTAATTTGTTTGAAATGAGAAATAAGTATACTTTTACAAGTAAAATTGCAATTAATAACTCTTTGTAGGGTCGGTTATGATTGCTCTTTTTACTCAGCGTTTTTTACTTGAAAATTACGAAACCAGAGCACTAAAAGCGTAAGTATTTTAACCTGAATTATTTGAATATTAAGGTAGTAGCGCAAGTTGTATTTAGCATTGCTATCCCAAAAAAACACTGCCGATAAGTCAGTGGCTCCACACCCACCCGATAAAAAATGACTCGTGATAGTAACCATTTAAAAGGTTATTTCACTAGTCAAAAAGTTTTCCTAAGGCCAAAATTGCTGGCCAGGAAGTAACAAAGCGTAGAACCATTCCTCCGATTCGTTAGAAAATATTGTGGTTTTCAGTCATCTATTGAACGTCCAAAATAGGTAGCTGTAGCGGATGTTGAAAGCGCTTTTTGAATTTGCATTTTTTTTATTTTTAATTGTTCATTTTTAACCTATCAGTTTTTATTTATGAAACCAAAGTTCTATTATCCGCTGATGTGTGCGGTGGCATGGATGTTTATTCTATTCCTTGCACCCAGTTCGGCACATGCACAAGACCGGAAAGTGACGGGCAAGGTCGTTGCTAACGATGGGCCTGTTCCCGGAGCAACCATTTTATTGAAAGGCAGCAATGTGGGTACTTCCGCTGATGCCAACGGGGCATTCACCATTAATGTGAACGGGGCAAATCCAGTGTTGGTGATTTCAGCCATTGGTTATAAGCCACAAGAAGTAACGGTAGGCAACCAGAGCGTTGTAAATGTAAAAATTGAAGACGATGTGAATGCTTTAACAGAAGTAATCGTAACGGGTTACTCCATCGACAGCCGCCGTGAGACGACGGGGGCGGTTTCGACGGTAAAAGCAAAAGATCTTACCGTGCGCCCATCGGGCAACGTGGAGCAGCAGTTGCAGGGTCGTGTGGCTGGTTTGACCGTAATTACCAACGGACAGCCTGGAACTGCCAGCCAAGTACGCGTGCGCGGATTTGGTGCCTTCGGTGGTAACGAGCCATTGTACGTTGTAGACGGAGTACCTGTAGGTTCAACTGACTTTTTGGCTCCGGATGACATCGAGACAACTACGGTATTGAAAGATGCTGCCGCCGCTTCTATCTACGGTGCGCGCGCTGCCAACGGGGTAATTGTATATACTACCAAAAAGGGTTCAAAAGGAGCTAAGAAATTGAGCGTTAGCTATGACGGCATGTACGGAGTAACGCTTGCTGGAGAAGGCCAGAAGATGATGAACCCAACTGATTTTGCTACTTGGACTTGGAATGCCAAAAGAAACTCAAACGAAGCTTTCGGTCACCCTCAGTTTGGTTCAGGTTCTACGCCTGTCATTCCTGATTATCTTACGGTAGGTGGTCGTTCGGGGGTTGTAGGCACTGTTGATTTGGCTGCTGAAAGAGCCAAATACAATGTTGACCCTACCGCTGGCTCGATCTATCAGGTAGTAAAAGCTAACAAAGAAGGTACTGATTGGTACAAAGCCATTACGCGTAATGCTGCCCTTCAGCGTCACTCACTCGGATTCTCTGGCGGTGGTGAAAATAGCCGTTTTTACATTGGTTTCGGTGCTCAAAATCAACAAGGTATCTTAAAAGGAAACGATTTTACGCGTTATACCTTCCGGGCCAACAGCGAGTTTAACGTGTTGAAAAACGTACGTATTGGCCAAAACCTTCAATTTACCTACCGTTCGATTCTAGGCCAATCAGGTGGTGCTGGTGGAAACGGGGTTGCTGCTGACGAAAATGACATCTTGAGTGCTTTCCGTATGCCATCAATCATCCCAGTTTACGATGAATTCGGTGGTTATGCAGGTACAGCGGCCAAAGGTTTCAACAACCCCCGTAACCCAGTGGCTAGCCGCGATGGACAGGCTAACAACCGTAGTTTTAACGCAAATGGTTTCGGAAATATCTATGCTGAATGGGATCCAATCCCAGGTTTAACTTTGCGCAGTAGCCTTGGTGGGCAGTACAACAACTTCTACAACTGGGGCTATAGCCGCTTGCAATACGAAAACTCTGAAAACAACTCTGCGTTTGGCTACAACGAAGGCGGTGGCTGGAGCTTTGGCTGGGTATTGACCAATACTGCCACTTACAAAAAGCAATTTGGCAAGCACAATGTAGAAGTATTGGCTGGTCAAGAAGCTTTGAATACTGGCAAAGGCCGTAACATGAGCGGTAGCGGTTTGAATCCCTTCTCTACTGACATCAACTACGTAAACTTATCCAACGTAAGTGCCAGCGGAAGAGTAGTAAACAGCAACCTTTTTTCAGGCGTTAATTTCTACTCACTATTCGGTCGTGTAAACTACATCTTCAACGATAAATATATCATAACAGGGGTAGTTCGTCGCGATGGTTCTTCACGTTTCGGGGCTAATAACCGTTTCGGGGCATTCCCTGCGTTCTCGGCCGCTTGGCGTATTTCATCTGAGCCTTTCATGAAGCAATTGACATGGGTAACAGATTTGAAAATTCGCGGTGGTTATGGTACCATGGGTAACTCAAACAACGTAGACCCCAACAACCAGTTTAGCTTATACGGTGCTAGCATTGGTAACTCTGCCTACGACATCAACGGCTCTAACTCAAGCACCGCAGAAGGTTACTATCGTACACGTATTGGTAACCCCGATGCAAAATGGGAAACGTCAATCACCAAAAACATCGGTATCGACGGAACATTCTTGAATGGTAAATTGGACGTAGTGATTGACTTCTGGCAAAAAGACACCAAAGATTTGTTGTACCAGTTGCCAATCACGGCTACCGCTGGACCATTTGCCTCACCTCCATCGGTGAACATTGCTAAAATGGCCAACAAAGGTATTGACATCTTGGTAACTAACCGTGGCCGCATCACTAAAGACCTGTCTTATGATATAACCTTCACGGGTGGAACCTTGAGTAACGAAATCGTTTCGGTTGCTCCTAACGTAAACTATCTTACCAACGTAAACCCTGGTTTCCGCGGTATCAACCCTATCCGTAACCAAGTAGGGTATTCAATCTCTTCTTTCTACGGTTACAAAGTGGTTGGTTTGTTCCAAAATGCGGAAGAAGTGAAAAATGCTCCTACGCAGGATGGTGCCGGCCCAGGTCGTTTCCGTTATGCTGACATAAACGGAGATGGTAGAATTAATGCGGACGACCGTACCTATTTGGGTAGTCCGGTTCCTAAATTTACCGCAGGTATGAGCCTTGGCTTCAAATACAAAGGATGGGAGTTGGAAGCGTATCTAAACGGATTCTTCGGCAACAAAATCTTCAACGTATCTAAGTGGTTCACTGATTTCTATCCTTCATTTGCAGGGGCAGCCATCAGCGAGCGCGTGAAAGATTCATGGACGCCAAGCAATCCTGGTGCTACTACTCCAATTTTCGAAACTGCATCAAACTTCAGTACCAACACTCAGTCTAACTCGTTCTACGTAGAAAATGGTAGCTATGTTCGTTTCCAAAACATTACGTTAGGATACAACCTCCCTGCCAGTGCGCTGAGTAAGGCGCGCATCCAGCGCTTGCGCGTATTTGCTTCTACCAACAACATCTTTACCATCACCAAATACCAGGGCTTAGATCCAGGCGTAGGTGGTAATGCCGATACTAACTTCGGTATCGACGTAGGTAACTACCCACTTACTAAAGGTTGGACTGTTGGTTTGAACCTTGGATTCTAATAATGTTACAATTCTAATTAATTGATAAAAAATGAAAAATTACGCAATAAAAGGATCGATTACCGTCGTATTGCTGGTAGCGCTTTCGGTTGCTTGTAAAGATAGCTTCCTGGAAGTCGCACCAACCGGCTCAGTAGGCAAAGAACAGCTCTCTACTAAAAAAGGATTGGAAGGAGCGTTGATTTCGGTGTACAGTAACCTGAACGGTCGCGCCAACCGTATGGCTAGCGCTACCAACTGGGTATGGGGAAGTATCCGTGGTGGTGATGCCAACAAAGGAACTGACCCAGGTGACTTCAGTGATATCAACCCGATTCAACGCTTTGAAAACCTGTCGACGCAGGGTGTAATCAGAGATAAATATACTGGCACGTACGAAGGAGTAGCCCGTGCTAATGCTGTGTTGCAATTGTTGACTACTGCTACTGCAGAAGTAACGGATGCCGACAAAAAACGCATTTCGGCCGAAGCACGTTTTTTACGCGCTCACTACTATTTCGAATTGAAGAAGACGTTTGGTAACACTCCTTACATAGATGAAACACTTGATTACGGTACAGGTATCGAAAAAGTGAAAAACGACGTAGATTTGTGGCCTAAGATTGAAGCAGACTTCAAGTATGCCTATGATAACCTACCCGAAACACAAGCTGCCGTAGGTCGTGCCAACAAATGGGCGGCCGCATCTTACTTAGCAAAAGTGTATTTGTATCAGAAAAAATATGCCGAAGCTAAGACGTTGTTTGACTTGGTGATTGCCAACGGTAAAACATCAAACGGTAAAAAGTACGGTTTGGTACCTAAGTATGCTGATATTTACAGAGCTTCTAATGATAACAACGAAGAGTCTATCTTTGCGATTCAGAATGCTGCTAACACGGGTTCGGTAAACAACGCGTTTCCAGAATTTGACTTGAACTACCCTTACAATACAGGCCCTAACGGCCCAGGTAACTGCTGTGGATTCTTCCAGCCAAGCTTTGAGTTGGGTAACTCGTTCCGTACTAGCGCTGCAGGATTGCCTTTGTTGGATGGCTCGTATAATGTAGGTGCTAATCAGGTAAAAACTGATATGGGTGTTGGCGCTAGCGAAACTTTTACGCCAGATGCAGGTAACCTTGACCCTCGTATCGACCACTCTATCGGTCGTCGGGGTATTCCTTATTTGGATTGGCAAGACCATCCAGGGGTTGCTTGGATTCGTAACCAACCTAATGGTGGTCCTTATTCTCCTAAAAAATATACTTACTACAAGTCTGACGTAGGTTCTTTGCAGGATAACAGTACTTGGACGCCTGGTTACACTGCCCTTAACTTCACCATCATTCGTTTTGCGGATGTGTTGTTGATGGCTGCCGAGTGTGAAGTAGAAGTAGGAAGCCTCGAAAAAGCGCGTGATTACGTAAACCAAGTGCGTAAACGTGCCGCCAACCCTGCTGGTTTTGTAACAAAAGGTGGTGCCCCTGCCGCTAAATACGTAATTTCTACGTATGATGCGCCTTGGACCGATAAAGCTGTGGCTCGTGACGCCGTACGGTTTGAGCGCAAATTGGAGCTTTCGGGCGAAGGTTTCCGCTTCTTCGACCTAGTACGTTGGGGTATTGCTGAAAAAGAAATAAATGCTTATTTGGCGTACGATAGCAAATTCCTGCCCAATACACTGGGAGGGGCTAAATTTACGCCTAACAAGCACGAACTATTGCCGCTTCCACAAGATCAAATTGACTTGTTAGGCAAAGATATATTGAAGCAAAACCCTGGTTATTAATTGATTAATAGTAAACAATTTTTGTAGGCAGTGCTTACTACTATTATAAAAAAACGGCAAGCCCTACGGCTTGTCGTTTTTTTATAATACCCACATCGTTTGTTGTTGCTATTTTTGTAATCAGTATTTCTCATACCCACCCCAATCCTTATGTTACGCTTTTTTCATTGTATTCTATATGCCACACTTGCAGGTCTTGGTTTAGCCTGCGGAAATGACAAAACGCTTTTTAGCCGGGTGCCAGTGAGTGAGTCGGGTATTGATTTTTCCAATCGAATTCGAGAAAATGATACGCTCAATATTCTGGATTTTGAATACATCTATAACGGTGGGGGCGTAGGTATTGCCGATATGAATGGAGATAGCTTGCCCGATGTTTTGTTTTCGGGAAATCAAGCCGATAGCCGTATTTACCTCAATCGAGGCAATATGAAATTTGAAGATATCAGTAAAAAAGCGGGTATCTCCAACCTAGGCCGTTGGTGTTCAGGAATAAGTTTAGTAGATATTAATGCCGATGGTCGAATGGATATTTACCTAACTTCTACGGCCAAAAAAGCAGAAACACAACGCGCAAACCTGCTATTTGTGAACCAAGGTAACAACGCCGAAGGCATCCCGACTTTTAAAGAAATGGCCGAAGAATATGGTATCGCTGATAAAGGCTATTCCATGAATGCCGCCTTTTTTGACTACGACAACGATGGAGATTTGGATGTATATATTCTGACCAATACCCTCGAAAGTAATCCCAACCAATACCACGAAAAACTTCGCGATGGCTCTTCACCCACCACCGACCGACTTTATCGCTGTGAATGGAATGATAGCCTTAGCCATCCCGTTTATACGAATGTATCCAAGGAAGTGGGTATCCAAATCGAAGGTTTTGGCCTCGGGGTCAATATTTGTGATTTTAACAGTGATGGATTTAAAGATATATATGTTACCAACGATTATTTGTCAGACGATTTGCTGTATATAAACAATGGTAATGGAACTTTTACGGATAAAGCGGCCTCGTACTTTAAGCATACCAGTACCACCGCAATGGGTAATGACATCGCCGACATCAACAACGACGGGTTGATGGACGTGATAGCCGTTGATATGTTGCCAAAGGATAATACCCGTAAAAAACAATTGATGGGGCCCAACAGCTATCAGGCCTACTTGAACAATGATTTGTTTGGATTTAACCACCAATACGGACGCAATACACTTCAACTCAACATGGGCAATAAGCCCAATACCAACGAACCAGCCTTTGCTGAAATCAGCCTTTTAGCCAATGTGGCCCAAACAGATTGGAGTTGGACGCCATTGCTCGTCGACTTTGACCATGATGGCTGGCGTGATTTAATCATAACCAACGGTTTTCCGCGCGACGTAACTGACCGTGACTTCGCGCAATTTCGTGCGCAAAGTAGTTCGGTGGCTTCCAAAGAGTACATTCTTGGGGAAATCCCGGAAGTCAAAATTCCCAACTTTGCTTTTAAAAATAAAACAGATTTGACATTCGAAGATGTTTCAGAAAAGTGGGGGTTAAACGAGGCTTCTTTTACCAACGGGGCTGCTTATGCGGATCTTGACCTCGACGGCGACCTTGATATTGTTTCCAACAATATTAATGATTCAGCTTTTGTATACCGTAATAATTTGTCTGAATTACACCCCGAAAAAACCAATTACCTGCGCATAGGTTTTAAAGGTTCGAGCAAAAACGTACAGGGACTGGGAGCGGGCGTGAAGCTCTATTATGGCAAAGGGCTAGTACAGATTTACGAGCATTCGCCCTACCGCGGATATTTATCGACAGTAGAGCCGATTGCACACTTTGGACTCGGTGAAACTACCCAAATAGACTCGGTGGTGGTAGTTTGGCCCAATGGGAAAAAACAAACGCTGAGAAACCTGAAAGTCAATCAGACGGTGTACGTTTTGGAAGCTAATGCCAACCAAATCAACTCACCTATGCAGTCAAAACCGCGTTATTTGTTCAATGAATTGAATGATTCACTGAATATCAAATGGACGCACCAAGAGCCTGAATATATTGATTTTAACGGACAAAAATTACTGCCCCACAAGCTATCTCAGTACCCGCCGGCCGTATCGGCGGGCGATATAAATGGCGACGGCTTGGATGATTTTTTGGTGGGAGGCTCCCGGCAAAACAAGGGTAAATTCTTTGTGCAAAACCCCAACGGTACGTTCAATATCAGTGATTTACTGCCTGGAGTGGATGGGCCTGATAAAACTTCAGAAGACATGGGAACGCTGCTTTTTGATGCCGATAGCGATGGTGACCTTGACCTCTATATTGCCAGTGGAGCCAATGAGTTACGAAGCAATGACGTTGGCTATCAAGACCGATTATACATCAACGACGGCAAGGGAAAGTATCAATTGGCTCTGGGAGCTATTCCGTCGATTTTGGTCAGTAAGTCGTGCGTGCGCGCAGCGGATTATGACCATGACGGTGATTTGGATTTGTACGTGGCGGGTCGTGTAGAGCCTGACCAATACCCTAAACCCGTGAGTAGTTTTATACTACGCAATGATACCTCTCCCAACCAGGCGCCCAAATTTACCAACGTCACGCCCCAAATTGCCCCGGCATTAACCAATCTCGGTTTGGCTTGCGATGCGCTGTGGACGGATTATGACAATGATGGCTGGGTGGATTTACTCATTGCGGGAGAATGGATGCCGCTAACACTATTGAAAAATACGAAAGGCAGATTTACAGTTTTGCATTCAGCGTTGGATACTCAAACGGGTTTTTGGAGTAGTCTGGCTGGGGGTGATTTTGACGGTGATGGCGATACAGACTATATTGCGGGAAATCTTGGATTAAACGCCCTGACCAAAGCCTCAGACGCTTATCCTATTAGTATCTTAGCGGGCGATTTTAACCAAGATGGCATGTACGATGCCATTCCGTTTATCTATTTTCCAGATGCTGAAAATAAACCTATTCGGGTTCCTTTTCATGGACGGGAGGATGTAATCAAACAGTTTATCCAAACGCGGGCGCGTTTTCAGACCTACAAAGATTTTGCGAAAGCCACCTATGAGAATCTATTGACGGAAGAAGAACGTAAAAAAGCGCTAAAATTGGATGTTAACTATTGCCAGTCAGTCTACGTTGAAAACGTAGGTAACGGAACCTTCAAAACCAAGCCGCTCCCCACCCTCGCGCAGGTGTCGCCCATCAATGGAATGATTGTAGAAGATTTTGATAAAGACGGCCATTTAGATGTATTGCTCGTGGCCAATGATTTTGGCAACGAAACCAGTACGGGTCGCTATGATGCTTCTAATGGCTTGATGCTCAAGGGTGACGGGAAAGGAGATTTTACGCCACTTACCCAAGCCACTACGGGCTTTTATGTGCCTGGTAATGCCAAAGGGCTGGCGCAAATGGCAAGCCCCGACGGGCGCCGAGTGGTGATAGCCACCCAAAACCGGGGGCCGCTGAAAGTATTTGGACAAGCTTCTGCTCCCATGAAATGGCTACCATTGCAAGCCAATGACGCCTACGCTGTTATCCAAACCAAAGAGGGTAAGACCCATCGCCAAGAACTGTACTATGGGGCTTCTTTTTTATCTCAATCCGTTCGTAAATTACCCTTGACAGGGCAGGAAAAATCGGTGGAGATAGTTGATTTTAGAGGTAAAAAACGAAAAGCATATTAATTTGGACTTTATCTTTCCAAAAAATAACGGTCGCCCAAAGCATAGGCGACCGTTATTTTTTGGAAAACTATTGAAACTGTATTTATAAATTCAATACCATTAATAACCAGCATTTTGTTTCAAATATCCAGGAATGTTGGAAGCTCCGTCGATAGCCGTTTGTGGGATTGGAAACACACGTTTATTTCTATCGGTGTTGGTTTTTTCGGTCCAGATGCCTTCGTACTTGCCAAAACGAATCATATCAGTGCGGCGGAGCATTTCCCAATAGAACTCAAATCCACGCTCGCGGAATAGAAGATCGAGTGTCATGCTTGTAAGGGCTGGCGCAGGAGTTGTGGCGGTTCTGGCGGCTCTGACGAGGTTTACGTCGGCTAAAGCGCTGGCTGCGTCGTTGCTTTTGCGCAATTTAGCTTCGGCTCGCATCATGTACACATCGGCTAAGCGCAGGATGATGATGTCCGCTTCGCCGAAGTTACGTCCGCTCACTGATTTTTTGCTGAATTCGTATTTTTCAACGCGGTAGCCCGTATTGTAGTTACTTCCAGCTACTGTAAAGTCAATTTGCTCCGTAAAATCAACGGCTAGTGTAGGCTTATTACGGGTGTCATGGAAAAGTTTACCCACCTTCATTTTGCCGTCAGGGCATTTCAAAAATACGCCATTCCTTCTGATAAGCCCGTATTGTTGCCCACGTAGAATTCCACGGTTGATATTGAAGTTTTCGGCCGCTACGCACGAATCGGCGGGATTTGAATAAATGCTCAAATTCTGCTTATAAAATCTCGGGTCTGCTGCTGCGGGGTCTTTGGGGGCATTGGCTGTTACCCACGTTCTATAGAAATCAGGGGTGATACCTGGGCCATCAGTACCGTTAGCGTTTGGATAGGCTGGCAGCGGAAACTGGTCGCCCGAAAGCGAAAAATAAGCCATTCTGTTATGTCCATTCAAATCGGCTCGCTGGTCTACCGCAAAGATCAGTTCTTTATTGTTGTGATTATCGTCGTTAAAAATGGAGAAATAATCTCTTGACAACTGATACATGCCCGAGTTGATAATCTTGTCGCTGTATTCCACCACCTTGTCCATGTCTTCGGGCTTGAAGGTAAACTGCGCTGCATAGGGATCACGGTATACAGCGGCGTTGAGGTACAGGCGTGCCAGCAATCCCCAAACGACACCTTTAGAAATACGGCCAGGACCCACATTAGGGTCAACCAAGGGTTCGATGGCGAGCAACTCGCTTTTGATGTATTCAACGGCCTCATCGCCCCGGATGATTTTTGAGTTTTCGCCTAAGTCATCTTTGACAAATACCAATCCAAACATATCAAGGGTCAGCATCGAATAATAAGCGCGCATACCTCTTGCTTCGGCCAAAAAGGTTTTTGCCGAGGGGTCATTGAGGGTTGGTAACGAATTGATGGCGGTAATGGAGCGTGACATTCCCTGCAAAATCAAATTCCAAGTGTTACGGATGTTGGGGTCAGTACTGGTATGCGTGTGCTGGTGCATGGCCAGATAGATACCATTGTCACCCCAGTCGGTGCCGCCTCGGTAGGGGAGAATGGCCTCGTCGGTCGAGATTTCTTGTAAGGCAAAATAATTGGTATGCTGAAAAATATTGGGTAACAATGCATACACGGGTGAGATGATTCCTTCGGCGGCCTGCTTGTCAGAAAGTCCAGAAGCCGATGCTTCGTCCAATACAATTTCGTTCAGATTGGTACAACTACTGAGCACCATTAGCCCAACGGATGTCACTAATATAGATAGTTTCTTTTTCATCGTTCTTAATGTTAAAATGTAACGTTCAAACCAAAAATGAGCGATTTGGCTTTGGGATAACTCAAGTAATCAATACCGTAGGACGAAATTCCGTTGATGGTTCGGTCGGTGTTTACTTCTGGGTCATACCCATCATATTTAGTAATTACGAATAAGTTTTGGGCCGTGGCCGAAACCCGAATCCCTGCAATCCATTTATTGATTCCCAGCGCTTTGGTGTTGAGATTATATCCCAACGAAAGGTTGTTTAGCCTGAAAAATGCACCGTCTTTCAGATAACGGGTCGAAACGGGCGCCGCATTGTTGACCGACTCATTTGCCGCCGCAATCGCCTCTGCGGTGGTGTTGATACCTTTCGACAATCTCAGTTTATAAAAATTGGCGTTGGCAGTGTTATCATAGATTTTGTTTCCTGATACACCGTTAAAGTTGGCCACTAGATCAAGGCCTTTGTAGGCAATGCTACCGTTAAAGTTAAACTGCTTTGTAGGTAGTGCGCTACCAGCTGCTACGCGGTCTTTGTCGGTCACGATACCGTCGCCGTCCGCATCCAAATAGGTACTGATTCCTTTATCGTCAAAACCAGTGAATTGTTTCAGGTAAAAAGTACCGATGGGCTGGTCATTGATGTAGCCGTTGATGGTAGCGGAGGTTAGCCCAGAGCCAGAAGCCGAGCCAGAAGGAATAACTGAATAAGGAGAATTGGTTACGTTGTTTCTGATAAACGTTATGTTACCTCCAATGTCAAACCGCAATCCGTTTGTCCCGACGTGGCGGTAGTTTAATTCCAACTCCAACCCTTGGTTTTTGATGGTCATGTCGGCTACATTGGTCCAGAAAGTACCAGCGGGTTGAACGGGGTCAGCAGGGATTACTTCCAACAAAATATTGTTGGATAGTTTGGTGAAATAGTCGATTGTACCAGACAAGGCCCCGTTGAACAACCCAAAATCAAGCCCTACGTCGGTCTGTGTTGATACTTCCCACTGAATGTTGGGATTGGCTAGTCGAGAGTAAGAAGTACCAGGAGCATAGGCCCCTGTGGGGTACAAAGGATAACTGGTAGTACTTGATACTTGTGAGGTAAATAAGGCTTGGGTTATTTTGGAAGGGATTTCTTGGTTGCCCGTTTTTCCCCAACCCGCACGCAGTTTCAAATCACTAAATGGCAATGATTTTAGGAACTCTTCCTCCGAAAGTCTCCATCCTAATGAGAATGAAGGGAAAATTCCGTATTTGTTGTTGGAGCCGAATTTAGAAGAACCGTCGGCCCGTACCGTGGCGGTCATCAAGTAGCGGTCTTTGTATTGATAATTAACCCGCGAAAAGAAAGATTGTAACTCGTTGATTACGGCATAACCCCCTGGTTTGTTGTTGGCCAAGGTCAACTCCTGTCCAAGTCCGGGATTGTAAATCGGTTCGATACCCGAAATCGGGAATTTATTGATGCTGTTGTTACGTCCCTGAACAAATATTTTTTGGTACGAATGCCCCACCAACGCCGAGAGACTGTGATCGGTTTGGTTCAACGTATAGGTCAGATAGTTTTCAATCAGCTTGTTGTTGTTGTAAGTATAGATGGTTTCGAGGCGTCCATCCTGCAAGGGTACTGCGTTGGGCAACGACTGTAAATCGCGCACGGAGTTGGAGTTATCGATACCAAAGTTGAGTTTGTACACCAAGCCTTTGATGATGGTAAAAGAAGGGGAAATATTACCAATTACGCGGTTGATTTTGGTGATATCTTTTTCCAATTTCAACGTAATCAGTGGATTTACTCCGCTGGCATATCTGAAAGGCTCACCGTTGGTATCATATGCGGGGTACGTAGGGTTGGC
>JAIXPV010000028.1 GCA_027486105.1 Runella sp.
ATTTCTTTTGTAAACAACTTTGTAAGTAAATTCAGGAACTCGAAGGTACTAAGATTTATGATGGGAAGAAAAAGTGCTGATGTGTAAATAATTCCACACTTCCATTTCCTACTGGCATACTTTTTTAAGCATTCTCTGTGCAGCCTTATTCACTCGCTGCGTTATTTGAAATTCACTAATCTCTACATCAAAATGAAACGATTCATAATTGCCGCGGCCGCATCGTTGGTTTTCGTGGTTGCGTGCCAAAAAGTGCCGCTCACGGGCCGTAATCAGTTGATGCTCATTAATAGTAAAGAGCTGTTACCCATGAGTTTCAGCAGCTACAAAGAAGTACTCGACACCAGCAAAGTGCTACGAAGCGGCGCTCAGGTGGAAATGGTCAAACGTGCTGGGCAACGCATCAGAAAATCCGTTGAAGCCTATTTGACTGCCCATAACTACAGTCAGGTATTAGAAGGATTTCAGTGGGAGTTTAACGTCATCGAAAACAAAGCCGTCAACGCTTGGTGTATGCCTGGCGGAAAAGTAGTTTTTTATACGGGGATTTTGCCCATTTGTCGTGATGAAACGGGCATTGCCGTGGTTATGGGTCACGAAATATCGCACGCTATTGCCAGTCACGGCGCTGAACGTATGAGCCAGGGATTGCTCGCCCAAGGAGCGCTCACTGCTGGTCAAGTGGGATTGGGCGTAGCGATGGCCAACAAACCCCAAGAAACCCAAAACATTTGGATGGGATTGTACGGAATAGCGGCCCCGGCGGCGGCCAGTGTGGGGTATATTTTACCCAATAGCCGCAATCAGGAAAGTGAGGCCGACCGTTTGGGGCTTACGTTTATGGCCATGGCGGGCTATGATCCACGCGCTGCCGTTGATTTTTGGCAGCGGATGGCGCAGACAAGCGGTGGTCAGAAACCTCCACAGTGGCTCTCAACTCACCCCGCTGACAATAGTCGCGTATCCAACCTTCAGAAGTTGATGCCCGATGCGGTGAAGCTTTATAATAAATCAACGGGAAGACGGTAGAAAAAACATCGTCGCAAAATAAAACGTCGTCGAGGTTTAAAACCTCGACGACGTTGCGCCCTCGCCAACTTTACCACATTTTCTCACACTTTCAAAAGTCGTGCTCTGATAGCCTCTGGAATAGGGGCTTTCTTTTTTTGGGCATAGTCATAAAATACCACCCGGGCAATGCCTTCGGCAGCGATGCGCTCATGGCGCGTACTGATGACCAGTTGTTGCAATTGAATACTGAATTCATCCACAGACTCAGGTTTGACCCGTGACGCAACCACAACCGTATCAGGATACGTGACAGGAAACTTATATCGACAGTTTATTTCGGCCAAAATAGGCCCAATTCCTTCTGGCAACGCCGCTAATTGCAAAAAATCACTAAAAAAACGAATTCGGCCCGACTCCATATAACGTAGGTATGAAACATTGTTTACATGCTGCATGGCATCCATATCCCCCCACTGCACGGGCAGTTCAAGGTAAGAAGGATAGTCTTTGATAAACTCCTGTATAAAAAGCATATTTTTAGGGGCATTTTAGGTTCAATCAATTATTTTCCTGAGCGGCCAAATAACTATAATCGTTGAGGATGGTCAGCAGAAAAGTGCGTGGCTCCGTATTATTATTGATACTGAGCACGTTGGATACCTTTTCGGCTGTTTGGGCCGTCAATTCTTCATTACGTCTTCTAAGCACCTGCCGAATGGTTTCAATATCCCGGTCATTCAATTGTGCGGCTTCTGCAAACGTAACCTTATAATCTTCTGGCAGCTCTTGATACACCACTTGACTGAGCTGTACGCGTTTGGTGGTTTTTATGACAGTCGTGCCCGCCGCAATGTCGCCTATCCGCTGGCCTTTACCATTGGCTGCTATCGCAATAATGGCCACAATCGGCGTAAAAATACCCGTATCAATAATCAATAATAGCCAACGCAATAGGTACGCACTCAGCGTTGGCTTGTTACCATCTAAGCGCACCACCCGAATATTCATGGCCCGTTTTCCCAACGTTTGTCCATTTAAAAAATATTCAGCAAGCAAAGGATAAAGTAAAACGGGCAAAATAATGGTTAAAACCATCAAGAACATGGATTGATCATCACCCAATTTGAGCAAAGAAAACAACCCAAACCACGCCATAGCCCACCCCAAATAAATCAATCGGTCGATGATGGTCGCCAAGATACGGTCTCCTACACTGGCGGGTTCATATTCTAATTCAACATTTTGAGAAGTTTGGATACGGACAGACATTTTTTAGGGTAGAAAAGGATGAATTTATAAATGAGTGAATAGTTTTTTATAACTTTTCCGCAAAATAGACAATTCGTTTATTTACTCATTCTATCATTTATTCATTTTAATGAAAGAAGCTGTTTTTGTCAAACGAAATACGGAAAAGTGGCAGGAATACGAGTCCACTCCCGCCCACGATCCCGACCAGCTTACGGAGCGGTTTATTGAATTGACCGATGACCTTTCTTACGCCCGAACGTTCTATCCAAAATCCACCGTAACGCGCTATCTCAACGGGGTGGCGGCTCAGTTTCATCAAAAACTCTACTCCAACCGCCAAGAAGACCGCAACCGTATTGCCGCTTTTTGGAAATACGAACTGCCCCTTTTGATGTTTGAATCACGGTTTAAGTTGCTGTATTCATTCCTGTTTTTTTTCGGTGCTTGTATTCTGGGCTGGCTGTCGGCGGCCCACGACGACACTTACGTAAGGCTCATCATGGGCGATGCGTACGTAAATCAAACCCTTGAAAACATTAAGAATGGAGACCCATTGGCTATTTATGGCGGTACGAGTCAAGCCGATATGTTTATGCAAATTACCGTCAACAACATTAAAGTTTCGTTTGTCGCGTTTGCGTTGGGGTCTTTTTTTTCGTTTGGCACCATCGCTATTCTGTTTCAAAACGGCGTTATGTTGGGGTCTTTTCAGTACTTTTTCTTTGAACGCGACCTACTATTAGCGTCTGTTTTGAAAATATGGATTCACGGTACGCTCGAAATATCGGCCATTGTGATTGCAGGAGCTGCTGGATTGGTAATGGGACACAGTTTACTTTTCCCTGGCACTTATAGCCGACTAGAATCCTTTAAACAGGGAGCAAAAAAGGGTATGAAAATTGTTATTGGCCTAGTACCAGTCTTTATTGCTGCCGGATTTTTAGAAAGTTTTATTACTCGGCTTACGCTGCATCCTGTAGTCAGTAGCGGCATCATTATTACTTCAGCTCTGTTTATCATATGGTATTTTGTTGTTTACCCACGAAAAATTTACCACCAAATGACCTTCTCTTAATTTTCTCCTAACGACCAATCCTCCTTTACCATGAAACCACCTATCCAATTACAACAGGAGCGTGATTTTGGACAAAAAATCAATGTAACATTTGAGTTTATTATCCAGAATTTCAAGCCGTTGATGCTCTCTCTTTTGTACATTGCGGGCCCGCCAGCACTGATTGGCGGCTTTTTTATGGGAGCATATCAATCTAATATGCTCACGCTCCAACAGCAAATCTTAGGCTCCGACGACGTCGACAGTTCGCTTTCAAGTATTTATTCCATGGGTTCATCCATGTTGCTACTGTTCATCTTTTTAGGAGCGGCGAGTCTGGCCGCCACACTGGTAGTCAATGCTTACTTGATTGAGTATGAAAAAGGAAACCGAGATATTACGCCCGAGATTATGTGGAACCGGGCGAAAGAATACATTGGCAAAGGCATAGGATTCAGCATTGTAATGGTAGCCGCAGTCATTGTAGCAACGATGTTTTTTCTTATTCCGGGCATCTACGTAGGAGTTACGCTCTCGCTGATGTACATGGTCATGATGCGCGAAAACCTCGGTTTGGAAGCTACGTTTCGGCGGTGTTTTTATCTTATTAATGATAAATGGTGGTCTACATTTGGGCTGTTGATGATTATGGGAATCATCTCAGGTATTATAGGTTA
>JAIXPV010000198.1 GCA_027486105.1 Runella sp.
GGGTAGGAGAAAGAATCAGTTGCCCTACGTTGACGGGGGTACCCGCGACGGCATCCGTTAGGCGTTTTGAGCCGCTGTAAACAAGTGCACTGTGTACTTCTGGGTCGAAACTTTCGGGATATTTGGACGCAAGATAACTGTCCAACACGTCGTGCCGGGCGGAGGTAAGTCCGTTGCTGCCCATGCCACCGTTGTAGGTGGTTTCGTAAGAAGCCTGCCCAAAAGAAGCCAAGCCTACAATTACGTCTCCTGCCTGTATGGTGTCATTGGAAATCACATCTGCGCGTTTCATACGAGCAATCACGGTGCTGTTGACCGTAATCGTCCGCACCAAATCACCTACGTCGGCGGTTTCGCCCCCAGTGCTGTAAATCTCTACGCCGTGGCTGCGGAGCATCTCCAGTACGTCTTCGGTACCGTTGATGATTTCGGCAATCACGTCGCCAGGAATTTTATTTTTGTTGCGGTCGATACTCGATGAAATCAGCATGGGGCCTGTAGCTCCCACGCAAATGAGGTCGTCGGTATTCATCACGATAGAGTCTTGCGCAATGCCGCGCCACACCGACAAATCGCCCGTTTCTTTCCAGTACAAATACGCTAATGAGGTTTTGGTACCCGCCCCGTCGGCGTGCATGATGGTACAATAATCAGGGTCACTGGCGAGGGTGTCTGGCACAATTTTGCAGAATGCTTTCGGAAAAAGCCCTTTGTCGAGGTTGGCAATAGCGCGATGTACGTCTTCTTTGGAAGCCGATACGCCGCGTTGGAGGTAACGTTCAGTCATGGAGTTAAACACAATATGAGGCGCAAAGTTATCAAATTTGCACCTCATATTCTAACGTCGGCGAGGTTCAAAACCTCGCCGACGTCCCTAAGCCTCGCTGTCTATCTAAAAATCAAATCATTCCAAGGGAAGAAATGGTTCAAAACCTCACCGACGTTCCCTAAGCCTCGCCGACGTTCCTTCGCTGACGTTGATTAGCTTATTTTCGGGAGTTGCCAGCCGTTATTGTAATGGGCTTTAATGAGGGCATTGGCTTCGGCGTCGTTTTTAAAAGCCCCTGCTGCTGCATCCCAATATACTTTACGGCCCGTTTTGTAGGCAATATTGCCCATGTGGGCGTTGATAGCCGCAATGCTGCCCGTTTCGATGCCGCATTTCAGGATTTTATGATTGTTGTCTTTAATGGCCTGTATGAAGTTTTTGGTGTGGTCATTGAGGTATTCACCATTGCGGGCCTGATCGGGAATATCTTCAATTTTATAGACTTTAATGCCATTTTTGGTTTGGGTTTCGGGATGCAACGACCAGCCGCCCCGGTGAAGTACGAGCGTACCGTTATTGCCGATGAAGGCGATTCCCTCGGTAAGACCATAATTGCCGCCGTCGATGCCCGTGGCGTGTTCCCACAGCATGTTAAAACCTTCATATTCATACACCGTTTGCAAGGTGTCGGGTGTTTCTGAAGCGTCGTCTGGATAGGCTAGTTTTCCGCCCGAAGCCATTACGGATTTAGGAGCTTTGGCGTTCATGGCGTAGAGGGCAATGTCGATTTCGTGCACACCCCAGTCGGTCATTAAACCGCCCGCATAGTCCCAAAACCAACGGAAGTTGAAGTGAAAACGGTTGGGGTTAAACGGGCGTTTTTTGGCGGGGCCGAGCCACATGTCGTAGTCTACGCCCGCTGGTACGGGGCCGTCGGGTTTGATCGAAACGGGCTCCATCCAACCCTGATACGCCCATACTTTGACCAACCGGATGTTGCCAAGTTTACCCGAGCGCACGTATTCGATGGCTTTTTCGTAGTGCGAGCCACTGCGTTGCCACTGCCCGATTTGGACAATTTTGTTGGCTCGTTTGGCTGCTGCCAACATAATGTTACATTCTTCGATGGAATTGGCTAATGGTTTTTCGCAATAAACGTGCTTACCCGCCGCCAGTGAATCGGTCATGGCTAGGCAATGCCAATGGTCGGGTGTGCCGATAATAACCGCGTCAATGTCTTTATTTTCAAGCATTTTACGGTAATCCTTGTATAATTGGGGGCGTTTGCCCTGTGCTTTCTCTACATCGGCGGCGCGTTGGTCCAATACACTTTGGTCTACGTCGCAGAGGGCTACACATTCCACGTCGCTGAGTTGAAGGTGCGAGCGCAAATCTGACCAGCCCATGCCTTTGCAGCCGATGACCCCAAGTTGTACTTTTTCATTGGCCGACACGTGCTTGCGCTGGCTAGCTAATATCTCCAAAGGAGCGAATGAAAAAAGGCCGGTACCCGCCAATGCGGAGGCCGAACGGATGAAATCTCTGCGGGAAGTTTGCATAGGTTTAGAGCGTTTTTTCTATGCAAAAGCAGGGGAGAGGGTTTATCTAATGTTGTTCTATTCACGCAGAGCCGCCAAGGAGCAAAGTCGCAGTGTAAGAGTCCTTTGCCTCGCTGCTCCCTTGCCTCTCTGCGTGATTCTATTTTTTCAAGTCTCCAATATGATATTCCTGAATCAGCGGCGGATTTTCGGGGGTGAGGGTAAAAGATACCCACAGATTGGCTTTTTCTCCTTCCAGAATATACCGTCCACGCAGTTGATTTTCGGGTACAATTTCTTTCACACTCATGATTTTACCTGCTTTTTCAAATAAAGCAGATGACTCTTTTTTCAATACCTCCAAGGAATAATCGGCAAAGAAATTTTCGGCAAATAGCCCGCTTGCTTCGGCATTTTTCCAATCGGGGAGGAGCTGTGTCAGCTCTTTCTGACGTTTTTTGAGAATGTCAGAAGCGGGCAATTGCCGTGGTTGTAGCTTGGCACTCACGATGAGCGTGTCCAAAACCCGTAGGTTGATTGGTACGGTCGAAGCATATGTAAGATTAGCAAAAGCAATAACCCCAATGCCATACTGAGGCAAAATTCTCCAATTGCTACCAAAGCCTGGAAGGCCGCCACTGTGGCCCACGTATTCGCGGCCGTCGCAGTCGCGCATCCAGTTGAGTCCGTAGCCATAAGCCGATACTGTGCCGCAGGGCCGCCCGCTTGGGTATTTGTAATTCGGGGCAAATCCGCTGATGTTCCAAGGTTGGTGCATTTCGCGGATTGAGCTGCGTTTGAGTGGGCTAGTGTCTGCATCGTCTTTGGGGGGCCAAGCTGCCAAGTGGAAGGCCGTATATTTGCTAAAATCTTCGATAGAAGTAATTAAACCACCCATTGCCCCATAGGCTCCGTCGTGAAGAAGTGGTTCTTCGACCCACTGTTCGTTGCGCCAACGGTAGCCGTGGGCGAGCTTATCGGCGGGGACCTCGGTGTACTCCCATTTGGTATGGGTCATGCCGAGGGGTTTTAAGATGTTTTCGTTGATAAACTGCTGATAGGTTTTCCCCGAAACTTTTTCAATAATGTATCCCAATAGGGTGATACCCAAGTTACTGTACTCATAGGCTACTCCAGGCACGTTGGAAAAGGCCACCTGACTTTGCATCAGCTTCAGCAATTCTTCGTTAGTATCCGCCAACTGCCGGTCGCCCCAGGGGTTATCTTCGGGAAAACCCGCCGCGTGGGTTAGCAAATGCCGAATGGTGATGGCGGGCGCGTCGGCGGTGAGCAGTTTGGTATTTCTCATTTCTGCAATGTATTTATCGGCGCGGTCGTCGAGGTTGAGCTTGCCAGCATCGCGCAGTTGCAAAATAGCCATCGTCGTAAAACTCTTGCTCATTGAGGCAATCCGGAAGAGGGATTGTGTATTAGCCGCCGTTTTTTTGCTCAGGTCGGTATAGCCCAAGCTACCCGTATGGATGAGTTTGCCATCGACCACCACGCCATAAGTGAATCCTGGGAAATGATTATTTTGGGCGTATTCTTTATAAATTTTATCAATTGTGGGCAATACCGCTTCAATCTTTTTCAACCGCTCTGGGTCCGTAAAAACGGGGGGGGTGTAGGATTGGGCGCGGAGGAGGGGGGTGCTGAAAAACAGCAATGTAAGAAGTTGTAAAAAGGAATGTCTCATGGTCGGTGAAGGTAGTGTTTGGTGATGAGCCTATTTTAACAGCTAGATGAACAAACAAAAGTAACCACAATGGAAGTAAATGCCGCTTCCTTTTGGGAAATGATTCTTTTTGTCATGCTGAAAATCGCCTGATTTACGTTTACCTTTATGTACATCAAAAAGAAAACGCACCATGGAGTCGTACGTACTTTTAATTACCTTTTGGCTTGCTTACGGTATTCTCCATAGCGTCTTGGCCAACAACGGTGTCAAGCATTTTTTTGAACAAAAAATGGGGGCTGGGTATCGTTTCTATCGGCTGATATACAATGGATTGGCGGTGGTTCTATTGGCAGGAATTCTTTTCTATCAATTTATGCTTCCTGCTCAGTCTTTATGGGCATTTGATTGGCGGATAGATTTACTCGGTAATCTTCTAAAATACAGTGGTTTGTTGACTGTAATGATAGCCATTTCGGGCTATAATCTTAAGGAATTTTCGGGCTTGACATTTTCACCTAGGGATTCGATGGCAGGTTCGGGTACGCTCAAAACCAATGGATTGTTGCGCTACGTACGGCATCCGATTTATACAGGTACAATCCTGTTTGTTTGGGGACTGTTTTTGTCAGATGCCTTGCTACGTACCTTCTTAACGGCGGCCTGCATAACGATTTATACACTGATTGGTATTTATTTTGAGGAACAAAAACTGGTGGCCGAATTTGGAGAAGCGTATCGGGCCTACCGTCGTACTGTACCGATGTTGTTTCCGAAGGTTTTTCATAAAAAAGCGGCCCCGTAATGAAACGGAGCCGCTTTTTTATGAAATGTGGGTTTAAAATCAGAAAGTACTGACATTCAAACGACCGCCAGTCACACACTTTCCTGCAAGGGATGGAGTAGGTGTTGCCGAATTCAAAATAGCGGTTTTGATTTGTGCCGCAGTAGCCCCTGGGTTCACGGAGGCATACAAAGCAGCTGCACCCGCTACGTGTGGGGTAGCCATGGATGTTCCGCTGTAGCTAGCATAGCCTGAAGTTACAGTTCTTTTTGATCCCACTGGAACGGTAGACGTAATGGCAGAACCAGGTGCACCGATGTCTACTTTGGTGGCTCCATAGCTAGAAAAACTTGACAGCCCACCCGCAGAGGTAATGGAGGCAACCGCAATGATATTGCTGTTGGGGTAATTTGACGGATAGTTGGCAACGGCGTCATTGTTGCTGGAGCTATTACCTGCAGCGCAGATGAAGAGCACTCCAGCGGCGTTTGCGCGTTCAATGGCATCCTGCAATGCCTGAGAGAAGCCTCCTCCGCCCCACGAATTGTTGGTGGCCACGATGTTCAGTCCTTTGACTTTGAGGCCTGTAAAATAATCAACGGCTTTGATGGCGTTGGCGGTTGTGCCTCCACGGCTACCTAAAAACTTGGCCCCGAGCAGCTTTACATTCCATACTACCCCTGCCACACCTTTGCCGTTGCCGCCTACACCGCCGATGGTTCCAGCTACGTGTGTGCCGTGGTCATCACCTGTACCATCAAATACGGAGCTGTTGTTGCCGTCAAAATCCCATCCGTATACGTCATCTCTTAGGCCGTTGCCATCGTCATCAATACCGTTTCCTGGAATTTCAAAAGGATTAACGCCCGCATTGGCAGTCAAATCTTCATGGGTGTACATGTACCCTTCGTCAATTATGCCGATATAAACAGCAGATGAACCCGTCTTGCCCGCAGCCCATGCGGTGGCGGCTTGACTTCCGTATTGGTTGGCACTTGACATTCCCCAAAGAGAGCCGTTTGTGAAATAGGGGTCGTTTGAGGTAGCGTCGTGGGTGTAAATGTAGTTAGGCTCGGCATATTCAATTTCACCGAACTCTTTGGTCTTGGAAAGTGCTTCAAACGCGGCCATTGGAAGCTCAACAAGGGTAATTCCCTCGCTGTCGCCTGCTCTTTCCATCATTTTTGTTAAGATTTTCTCTTTTAATTTTGCCCCAAGTTTTTCTAAAATTTCATCTTTTTTTGAAGAACTGACCCCATTTTTGAACTTAATGAGCAATTCATTGGGTACTGTATTGGCAGAGGCTCCCCTTGCCGAGCTGTGCGGATTGCCAGAGGTGTTGCTTTCGGTTAAAATGTCGTTTTGCTGACAGGCGACAAAAGCAATCGAAAAAGCGGCCGCAAGTGATAAGTTTGAATATACTTTTTTCATGGTACTCGTTTTTTGGTTTAAAAGTTTAGGTTAATGATTATAGTATTTATAATGGCGGTTAAGGTAATTAAAAAAATGACAATTGATAGTGAGGAACCCTCAAAAAATTTTTAACTCAAAACTTATTTTCTTGAAAGAATATGTCTGACAAAACTAAAGTTGCCCTCATCACAGGAGGAACCAAAGGTATCGGCTACGGAATCGCCGAAATGCTCATTAAAGAAGGTATGCGTGTGGCCATTACGGGGCGCAGCGAGGAGACACTGAAGGGGGCTATTCAGCAATTGAATCAGCTCAAAGAAGGCCATGCGTTGGGTATCGTGGCCGATGTACGTGATTTGGCATCACAGCAAAATGCGGTTAATCAAGTGGTTGGACAATGGGGCGCGCTGGATGTTTTGGTAGCCAATGCGGGTGTTGGGCATTTTGCCCCCATTGAGTCTTTGACGATAGAACAGTGGCAAGAAACCATTGACATCAATCTTACGGGCGTATTTTACAGCGTTAAAGCCGCTTTGCCTGCCCTAAAAAACGCTAAAGGTTACCTGATTACCATTGCGAGTCTGGCAGGTACAAACTTCTTTGCCAATGGGGCGGCTTATAATGCCAGCAAATTTGGGCTGGTGGGTTTTACACAAGCTGTAATGCTTGATGTAAGAAACGACGGCATTAAAGTGACTACTATTATGCCTGGGTCGGTGGCTACTAATTTTAACAACCATGAGCCTTCCGAAAAGGATACCTGGAAAATTCAGCCCGAAGACATCGGTCAGATGGTGGTCGATTTGCTCAAAATGAATCCGCGCACCTTGCCGAGTAAAATTGAGGTGCGACCTACGATGCCTAAGTAGTTTTTGATTGCCAGATTATTTATGATGCCCGCATTTGAGGAAAAATTTTCCCAAATGCGGGCATTTTAATGCTTACGGCGGCAAGTATGACTTTTGTGATAGAAACCTCAATCACCATCATTATTTTACCACTATGAAAAAAGTAATTTTTGTTTTATCCATGATCGCGGCTTGTTTTAGCGGCGAAGTTTTTGCCCAAAAAAATGTTTCTTTCGGTCCCATTGTCGGGGTTAACTTTTCAAAGCTAACGGGAAATCAAATTTATAATGATTGGAAAACAGGCTCTACCGCGGGTATTTTTATTAACTACAGTGGCGAAAGTAGATTTGGGGTCAATGGTCAAGTGTTGTATTCAAGAATGGGGGGCGAGTCTCCCAATGGCGCTTCTAAAGGTCACTTGGATTATCTGCAGATTCCCATCATGGGAACCTATTATCTCAATGACCGGGGAAATAAATTTCGCCCTAAAGTAATGCTCGGGCCCTACATCGGCTTTTTGCTGAAAGCCGTCAATGAAAACGATGTATCCATTAACCCCGAAGGCTCAACTCGCCCGTTCAAAGGAGTAGATGGAGGCGCTGCCATGGGGGCAGGATTTAATTATGCCGTGGGGCGTATGGTGTGGCTAAATGCAGATGTAAGATATAACCTCGGCCTGACCCAAGTGATGAACACCGTCAGTGATGTTTATAATAGGTCGTGGGGGATTAATGTAGGGTTAAGTTTTCCGCTGGGTGAATACAGCCCAAGCACCGGAACCCTGCGCTAGAGGTACAAAAGAATTGTTCATCCACAAATGGATTAGTTGTCCACACACATTGTTGATAACTAATCCATTTGTGGATTTTTTGTGAGTTATTCTTCTTTTTGGGCAGCAATGTCCTTTTTGTCCAGTGATTGCGCCAACCTAACTAAGCGCACAAACTCTGCCCGATACCGTTCTGGGTCTTTAGCCAATGCATTTTGCGCGGTTTGAATCACCTGCTCGTAGGTTGCACTACCCTTAAATTCAGATTTTCGCAGCAATAATCCCCATTCGGCCACGGCCGCTGCAAAACGGAAATTGTCAGAAGTACGCATAAAAGGCGTGTGTGTATCTCGTACTGGAACTTCAAACAAACGGCTGGTTTCGCTGTCGGGTTGTTTATAGCGCAATTTTATTGTCAAAACTTCATCCGAAGTAGAGGTCGTCTCGGTTGGTTTTTGGTACTTTAAGTCGTCGACTTTGGCCAAATAGGCACTTTCTACGCCCGCAGGGATGATTTCGTAGAGGGCAGTTACGGTATGTCCACTGCCCATTTCGCCCGCATCTTTTTTGTCATCGTGAAATTCTTCATTTTTGAGCATTCGATTTTCGTAACCAATCAAACGGTAACCTTTGACAAATTTGGGATTAAACTCCAACTGTAGTTTTACATCTTTGGCAACGGTAAATAGCGTTCCACCAAATTCATGCACAAATACTTTTTGGGCTTCCTGCAAATTGTCGATGTAAGCATAATTGCCGTTGCCTTTATCGGCCAGCGTCTCCATTTTGTTGTCTTTATAATTGCCCATTCCAAAGCCTAAAACGCTTAAATACACGCCGCTTTTGCGCTTTTCTTCCACAATTTGCTGCAATTCTCCCTCGCTCGAAACACCCACGTTAAAATCACCGTCGCTCGCCAATATCACGCGGTTGTTGCCCCCTTTGATAAAATTCTCCTGTGCTATTTTATAGGCCAGTTTGATGCCTTCACCGCCTGCCGTGGAGCCGCCCGCGCTGAGTTTATCGAGGGCGTCTTTGATGGTGGCCGTTTGATTGCCTGGCGTCGAGGGCAAGACCATTCCTGCCGCACCCGCATACACCACGATGGCCACGCGGTCGTTGGGACGTAGTTGGTCAACTAGGAGTTTGAAGGCTTCTTTGACCAACGGTAGTTTGTTGGCCCAGTTCATAGAACCCGACACGTCGACTAAAAACACCAGATTGGAGGCGGGTAGATGAGCGGTCGGAATGGTTTTGGCTTGTAGTCCAATCTGTATCAATTTCAATCCTTTGTTCCAGGGTGAATCTGAAATCTCAGTGTGGATGGCTACGGGATGTTCGCCCTTGGGTTGGGAGTAATCGTAGTTAAAGTAGTTAATCAGTTCTTCGATACGGACAACGTCCCGTTGGGGAAATTGCCCCAAATTAAGCATTCGGCGAGTATTGCTGTAAGCTGCCCGGTCTACATCAATAGAGAAAGTAGTCAAAGGGTTTTTCTTGGCATCGTGAAAAACATTCTCGTTCAATGCCTTGTATTCCTCCGTGTTGAATTGGCCGTCGTGCATCAGGCTGGGCATTGCCGCGGGCTGTACCGCAAATGTTTGCATTTTAGCATTAGGTGCAGCTCTTCCAGCCACGACCACTACTTCCTGAAGTTGTTGATTGTCTAATTTCAAAGCTACGTTTATCACCAAATCGGTCCCGATTTTTCGTTCGGCAGCTTGGTAGCCGATTAGTGAGAATAGGAGGTGGTCACCCGTTTTGGCACTGATGGAATACCTACCGTGGGCGTCGGTGACGGTGCCCGTTTTGGTATTTTTGATAAAGACAGTCGCTCCCGCAAGTGGTATTTTGGTACCAGCTTCCGAAACGATTCCCGTCACCGTGACAGGCGTAGACTGGGCCCAAGCGTAAAGAGCCAATACGCTAAAAATCAGGCAAAAGAATTTTGTTTTCATGGTTGTAATTTTTAGTTTCAACCAGTAGATGCAGAGCCATTAATGATTCCATAAAAGTTTTTGGATTTTTTTTGTGGAAAAAACGTAAGTCCTGCATCTATGAGCAAAAGTATGTTGCAGTGGAAGGCAGGCTTTATTTTTTTCACTCCTAACTTTTACATTTTATCTTTTTCGCGGGGCTATTTATACGGTTTATCATTTTCTATTTATCATTTTTCGGTTCAAAACACCTCTAATCCCTTGTTTCTAAAAATATTTCGTCGTAAAACCGCACTTACCGATGCCGAATACCTGTCGGACTACCGCCACACGGGCGATTTGACGGGGCTAGGGGAACTGTATGAGCGGTACATGGACATGGTTTTTGCGGTGTGCTTTCGGTATTTGCAGGAAGAAGACGAAGCCAAAGACGCGGTAATGCAAGTGTTTGAACAATTGATTACGGATTTAAAAAACCACGAAGTTCAAAACTTCAAAAGCTGGTTGCATAGCGTGGCGCGTAATTATTGCCTGATGCAACTCCGCCAAAAACGGGTAGTGGTGGGAGATGAGGGGATTTTTGAGCAAGAAGCTTACGAAAACTTTGTGGCCGAGCCGCCCGAAAAAGAGGAGTGGCAAATAGAGGCTCAATTGTCTGATTTGGGGGATTGCCTGCAAACCCTCGCGCAAGAACAGCGCCGTAGCGTAGAATTGTTTTATTTCCAACAGTTATGTTATCAACAGATTGCGGAGCAAACGGGTTTTGCAATCACCAAAGTCAAAAGTTATCTCCAAAATGGCAAGCGAAATTTGAAACTGTGCATGGAGGGCAAACAATATGGCTAAACCTAAAAAAAACATCGAACCATCAAATGAGCAACTGCGCCGTTATGTAGCGGGGGAGTCGTCGCCTGCTGAGCAACATCAAATTGAAAAAGTAGCGTTGGAAAACCAGCGGATTGATGATACCCTTGAAGGTTTACGGAAGATAAAAAACGCTAACGTAGAGGATAAAAAAGCCTTAGATGAGCTGCGCGAGCGACTTCACCAACGCGTACAAAAACGGCAACAGCCGTGGCTACCGTACTATTATGCTTCAGCGGCGACGGTGGTTTTAGTGGTTGGGTTGGGTTGGTGGCTGTCCCAGAAGGCAAAAATGCCCCAGAAGGCTTCTAGGGCCATTGCGCTACCGCAAACCGCTCCCGTGCTCAAACCTGAATCTGCTCCCGTAATAGTAGGCTCCGCCCCACCCCCCATTGATTCTTTGGCCAATTCGGAGCGTGTGGCTGGTAAGCCGGCCTCTACGCTCAAAAAAGAGGCTGCGACAGAAATTGCGGCGGTACTCAAGCCAACGCTAACTTTGGAAGAAAAGGCGAATGATGTGCCCGCGCTGGAGGCCGCACCTGCGACCGTACAAGTGCTAGATTCGGGGCAAAATGTGGCCCTAAATAAAAAAATACCCGAGAAAATTGCGATGGCTCCTACGGCGGCATTAGCCAACAGAAGTGCGTTTAGTGCGATCAAAAATGAGAACGTTTTTACCGTTCGTGGTAAGGTACTGACCGCCAATCTACAGGCGCTGCCAGGAGTGGCATTACAGCTTAAAAATCAGTGGAGGGGTGTGAGTACCGATGCGGGAGGCAATTTTGTGTTGCCAAATGTACGTAAAGGCGACGAAATTACGGTATTGTCGGTGGGATTTGAGAAAATGCAGCTTACCGTCAGCGATTCCGTTATTGCCCCTATTGTGCTGAAAGAAAATGCCCAGGCCTTGAGTGAAGTGGTGGTAACTGCCCCGCCCAGAAACGCTAAAATAATAAATCGAGAAGTTGGCCCCAAAAACGGTTGGGAAAAGTACAAAAACTACCTTGAGAATTCAGCTAAAGCCTATATCGCCCAAAATCCTCAGGCAATAAGAGGACAAGTGAAGCTTTCTTTTGTAGTGACTTCTTCGGGCGAGTTGGTTGATTTTAGGGCCATTGCTCAGGCAGATTCGGAGCTTATTGAAGAAGCGATACGCATCGTCAGAAGTGGAGAGTCGTGGGAGCCTAGCCTGAGAGGTGGGCAATTGGTAGCCGATAGAGTACAGGTATTGATTGATTTTAAGTGAAAATACGTAGAAACACCTACTAAAAGCTAGTACAACCACCCTAAAAAAAAGGAAATAAGTATCGAATTTTGTGTGTCAAAAACCGTTACTTTACAAAATGTACCGCAAACCCATATCTATTTTATCTACTCTAGTATGAACAGACTCCTTACGTTGATTTTCGGGGCGACCCTGACGGTAGCCACTACTTCGGGCAGTATCTATGCGCAAACGACTACTCCGACCAAACCCGCTGAACCTCAGCCAACTCAGAGTATGCAGGAAATGTATGATAAGCTACACGGAAATACAAACAAGAAACCCGCCACTCAGCCTACTAAGTCAAAAACAACTACGCCTCCTAAATCGACGACGAAACCTAAACCTCAGACCGCCCAGAAATCATCTCCTGCACCAGCCCCCAAAGCCGCTGCTCCTGCCGAAGAAGGCGGATTTAAGTTTAAAGTGGGTCTACGTGGTGGAGCGAACTACTGCAATTTCTCGGTTCCTTCGTCACAAACAAGTTCTGGTGTAACCCTTGACCCTATCATCGGCTACCATGGGGGTCTTATTTTGAGCTTTGGCGGGAAAGCGTTTTCGGTCCAGCCCGAAATTTTATACTCGCAGGTGGGGATTAAATCGACTACTAGACAAGGCGGGGTTACTTTGACGGGAGAGAATAAAATAAATACCGTGACCGTGCCCGTATTACTTAAGTTTGCGCTGGGAGGTGAATCGTTTAAGTTTTTTATCAACGGTGGAGGTTATGGAAGCTACTCGCTAAACGGTAAGGCAAAGATCATGATCAACCAACAAACGACCACAACAGACATTAAATTTGACAAAGGTGACCCTCGTATTGAATATGGAGCAGTAGGAGGCGCTGGAATTTCGCTTGGGTTAGGGAAGGCCCAGTTATTAATCGAAGGGCGTTACTACTACGGCTTGGGAAATGATGACGGCGATTTAGATGCCAATGAGAAAAGCTTTGTGCGTAACATTCAAGGCTCTGTCGGGATTTTGATTCCGATTGGAGGAAAATAAAACTTTCTTAACAGGATGCTTAAGTGCCTGATGCTTCAGTATCAGGCATTTTTTGTTTCTAATATTGCCCCGTTCGGATGAACGCCTCTAGCGCATTGAGGTGATTGGTAAACGCCAGACGGCCTTCTGATGTGGCACCATAAGTAGTATTGGGCTTTCTGCCTACAAATTGTTTCCGAACAAGCAAGTACCCCTGCTCTTCAAGTGCGCGCAGATGAGTAGCAAGGTTGCCGTCGGTTAGGTTGAGTAATTCTTTGAGGGCATTAAAACTCAACGATTCATTAACCATCAACACCGACATGATTCCCAGCCGCGCTTTACTCTCAAAGGCTTTATTGAAATGTTCGAGCATTCGTTATTAATTAATAATTGTTTGTAAAAGAGTGACTTATGAATGAGAAGTTCCTCTTTCATACTTAAAATACATCAAGGTGCCGTAAACAATGTGTAATACCCCGAATCCAAAAGCCCAGACCAAAAGATTATACCCGGTCAAAAATAAAGAAATCAGGCCTAAGATTACCTCCAAGATTCCTAAATATTCGAGGTCGCGGACGGTGTACTTGCTGGCGTTGAGTAGGGCCAAGCCATAAAAAATGAGCGTAGCTGGAAAACTTACCCACAGCATATTGCGGTAAAACATAGCCAGACAGAAAATTCCACCCGTAACCAACGGAATCAATAAACTAGTTAACATCCGTTTAGAAACTGGATTCCAAACACTTTGACCTGATTTTTTAGCTTTACGAATCGTGAAAAAACAGCCCAACAAAATGGCTACAACCAGTACGATGGAGCCATCTATCAAAATAAATTCAATCATGTCGCGCCGGGTAAGCACGGTCATTTGCTCGTTGCTTT
Source organism: Runella sp. (assembly GCA_027486105.1). Lineage (GTDB taxonomy): Bacteria > Bacteroidota > Bacteroidia > Cytophagales > Spirosomataceae > Runella. Next base: position 13,728 of record JAIXPV010000198.1, read on the forward strand.
CGTAATTAAAGGCGTCTGTTTTTAGCCTTAAATAAGCAACCGAAGCTCCGATAAGTGCCGTGATGCCCGCAAAAATCCCTGACAACCCGCTGAGTGAAAGGAATTTAGACGACCGATGCATTAAGTCGCGGATTTCGGAAAGGGCTTGAATCGAATCTTGTTGAGAATTCATGATAGTTAAAAGGTAAAAGAGAATGACGTTATAATAGCTTTGCCAAAAATAATGACTCCTGTCAGGGCTGCCGTGCCAGCCATA
>JAIXPV010000733.1 GCA_027486105.1 Runella sp.
TACGTGAAAACGGTATCCGGGTAGCAGAACGGCATTTGAACGCTGCTTTTGGACAGGAACTTATTAACGAATTGATAGCGCTGCAAAACGACGATAACCCCAAAGTGCGGTTTCAGTTGCTCAATACGCTGGGATTGGTCAAAACAGCCGAGTCAGAAAAAGCACGTCTGGCGATATTAAAGCGTAATTTGAACGACCGTTGGGCGGGACTTGCGGGCATTGCTTCCTTTGCGGGAAAAGAAAATCAAATTTTTGACTTGGCAGTTGCCGAATTTAACAATAAACCCACCCCCGAAGCGAGCGAGTTCATTGCCAATGTAGCCTCTACCATTGCTGGCGGAGAAAACAAAGCAGTATTTTCGGAAATGATGCAAAAAATCATGGCCGAAACTACGGGTGAAGAGAGGTGGAAGGCCGCCGCACTCAACGGCATCGCCAAACGTTGGCAATTTCAAAAAGGGAAAGGAACAGTTGTGTTATCCGAACCCCAAAAAGAGAAACTCTTGGCTCACTTTTCCCCAACGGCCTCGCCCGAGCTTTGCACGGCTTCATTGAAGATACTTGAAATCAGCGGTTTACCCAAAGGCGAATTAGTGGACGAGAAAATTGCACAGGCCAAGGCTACACTCAAAAGTCCTTCCTCACAACCCGATACGTACCGTACCCAAGCCATTGGCTTGCTTTCGATACTGAATTCCGATGAAATGAAGCCTATTTTCCAACAAACGTTAAGCCAAAAAGAGCCAGAAGCAGTTCAATTAGCGGCGTTGAGAGCATTGGGAAAAAATGCTGATGTACAAACTTGTCGTTTTTTGCTAAACGAAATGAAGAGCTTTTCTCCAGCGTTAAAAAAAGAAGCGGTAAATGTATTTTTGTCAACACCTGAAAGAATCAACTTATTGCTGAAAGCAATTGAAACCAAAGAAGTTGAAAAGTCGGTAGTGGCTTGGCCGCAAATGGTTCGATTGATGAATTACTACGATGTCGATATTCGGGCATACGCTCGGAAAGTGTTGTCAGTAAATGAAGACAGAAAGGCCGTTTTGCAGAAATACATGGCCGCTTTGGAATTAAAGGGCAGTCAGTCGAAAGGTCGGGCGGTATTTGAAAAGAACTGCGCAACCTGCCATCAAATTGAAGGGGTCAAAGGCATAAATTTTGGCCCAGACCTTTCTACTTTACGCAGCCGAAACGCCCAATCGGTATTGACCGAAATCATCAATCCTAATAATTCAATTGCCGACATGTACGATTTCTGGACGCTTGAACTCAAGAACGGCAGCGCCGTGGCGGGCATCATCGCTCAGGAAAACACCAATAACGTATCCATCCGCGAAATGGGCGGTAGCCTCAGCATAATTCAGAAAAAAGACATTGCCAAAATGCAGAAAGCGGAGCAATCCATCATGCCCAATGGCCTCGAAAGCGCCATCAGCCTTCAGGAAATGGCTGATTTGATCGCGTTTATTAAGAAACAGTGAGCATAGGCAGTCGCGTGGCTCCACCGCGTGACGATTTTTATGACGCCTGCGCAACTGCTTTATCCAAACAATTCACTCGACAGATACCGGTCGCCTCGGTCACAGACGATGAAGACGATAACGCCTTCTTCCAATTCTTGCGCCAGCTGAATGGCCGAATGAGCCGCCCCGCCACTGCTCATTCCCGAAAAAATACCTTCGGTACGGGCCAGCTCGCGGGCTCGTTGCGTGGCTTCGGCCTGCGATACTTCCATCACTCTATCCACGCGCGACGGGTCAAAAATCTTGGGCAAATACTCGATTGGCCACTTCCTAATGCCCGGAATACTGGAGCCATCTGTGGGTTGACAGCCTACAATTTGCACGTTGGGGTTTTGTTCTTTCAAATACATAGACGTGCCCATAATGGTACCAGTCGTACCCATCGACGACACAAAATGCGTAATTTGCCCCTCGGTATCCCGCCAGATTTCGGGCCCAGTGGTGCGGTAGTGCGCCAGATAGTTGTCAGGATTGGCAAACTGATTGAGCATCAGGTATCCACCTTCGGCCACCTTCTCGTCGGCATAGTCACGGGCTGACTCGATGGTTTCGGTCAATGTCACCTTAGCCCCAAAGGCTTCCATCGTCAGCACGCGCTCACGCGTGGAGTTTTTGGGCATAGACAATTCTATTTCAATGCCGTACAGACGTGCAATCATCGCCAATGCAATGCCCGTATTACCGCTTGTAGCCTCAATCAGCTTCATACCAGGTTGAATCTCACCACGCTCTACGGCCCCTTTGATCATACTGTACGCGGCCCGGTCTTTTACACTACCGCCAGGGTTATGCCCTTCCAGTTTACCGTATATTTTTACTTTTGGATTGGGATTCATGCGTGTCAGTTCCACCAGCGGGGTATTTCCGACAAAATCTAGGAGAGTTGGCATATATCAGATTGTGGGCGATTTGCCGCAGTTGCGATTTGAAAGTTACATTTGCGATTTAAAATTAAGCACAATAAAGCATTGATGAGTTCCTTTTATTGGGCAAAAATTTAAAATCCATTTTTGCACACCGCAAAAGCCCTCTATCTTTGATTTTCGATTTATGGCGGATTACTTCCCGTCAACTATCAATTTAACGCATGAGTGTTCTTAAAAAATTAGCCAGCGAAACGGCGCTTTATGGGGTAAGCAGCATACTGGGCAGGGTTATTTATTGGTTTTTGGTGCCGCTTCATACCTACGTTTTTCTACGTCCGGGAGAGCTGTCGTCCAATACTGAACTGTACAGCTGGGTGGCTCTCTTCAATGTTGTGTACACTTTCGGCATGGAAACGGCCTTTTTTCGTTTTGCCAATCGCTCCCCTCAACACCGTCAGGAGTATTTTAACCAAGCCCTTACAGCCATTGCGTTGGTAAGCATCGTTTTTTCGGGAGCTTTGATTGTTTTGGCACCACAAATAAGTGAGGCGCTCGACTACCCTGGCGAGTCAAGCAACATTATTTATTTAGCGCTTATAGTAGCCATTGATGCCATTGTTGCCATTCCATTTGCGCGGTTGCGATTGGAGAAAAAGGCTAAACAATTCGTTAAAATCAAGATTATAAACATTATCATCAATGTCTTGCTCAACGTCTTTTTTCTACTTATTTGTCGCGACATTGCGCTGGGAAAATACCTACCATCATTGCAGGCGTTGGGAGCTTTTTTGTACCGCCCAGAAATCGGCCCGGGCTATATTTTTATTGCCAATCTGATTGCCAACGCTTGTTTTCTGTTTTTGCTACGAGATACATTTAAAGGGTTTAAAATCACTTGGAAGGGGCCGCTTTTCAACGAAATGTGGGTCTATGCGTATCCTATTCTGATTTTAGGATTGGCAGGCACCGTCAATCAAATGGCCGACCGCTGGTTTTTACGCCATTTGCTTCCTGCGGGATTTTATCCCAATCTAACCTCCGAGGATGCCCTCGGCATTTACGGAAGTTGTTACAAATTATCGGTTTTTATGTCGTTGGCTGTGCAGTCCTTCAAATACGCCGCCGACCCGTTCTTCTTCTCACAAGCCGAAGACAAAAATGCACCTGACCTGTTGGCCTCGGTCATGAAATGGTTTGTCATCGTGTGCGTGGTGCTTTGGGTAGGCGTTAGCCTGAATGTGGATATTATCGGACATTATATGTTGTCCAAAGCCTACCGTGTCGGTCTGCCCGTGGTGCCTATCCTGTTGTTGGCCAACCTGTTTTTGGGTGTTTATTACAATTTGGCGTTTTGGTTCAAGCTCACCGATAAGACCCAATTCGGGACGCTCATCACCAGCGTAGGTGCGATTTTGACGGTGGTCCTCAATATTTTACTGATTCCCACCATGGGTTATATGGGTTGTGCGTGGGCTTTTCTGGCGTCGAGCGTAGTCATGTGCGCTATGTGTTATTGGCTAGGAGAAAAATATTACCCTGTGCCTTACCAACTTGGGTCGGCGTTGGGTTACATTGGCAGCGCAGCGGTATTGGTGTATTTGGCGTCATGGATCACAATCTCAAACGTGTGGGTATCATTTGCCTATCATCTGACGTTATGCTTACTCTACTTTATGGGAATTTTGGTCGTAGAGCGCGATTCAATACCTTTGAAGATTCGCCGAAAAATTAAGATTTTAGGATAATATTTTAACCAGTACCATACACTATGGATTTGTTTCGCCGCCTTGCCACAAAAACGTCTGCTCATTTCTTGCTTTTATCCCTGCTTGTTGGGGCAGGGAGCTGTGATTCTAATTCGGTATATAAAGACCACGAAGACATCGAAGACGGACAGTGGTACGTTAAGAACGAGCCTGCGTTTACCTTTGAAATCACCGATACTACCCAGACCTATAACGTGTATTATTTGGTTCGCAATAGTATTGGGTATCCCTACTATAACCTCTATGTAAAGCGTTTTTTGCTCAACGACAAAAACAAAATTGTCAACGAAGCGTTGAATGAATTAATTTTGATGGACGAAAAAAGCGGAAAACCGTTGGGCGATGGGCTTGGCGACCTATTTGACCATAAAGTCCTGGCTATCAAAAGCTACCGGTTTCCGCGCAAAGGAAAATATACATTCAAAATTCGCCAATACATGCGTCAGGATCCATTGCCCGAAATCCTGAGCATGGGCGTAAGCGTTGAAAAAGAAGTTATTAATCCGAAGTAACTAAAAGCAAAATCTCGCCTTTGGTTGCTCACTACCCACTGTTGAGGACTTACTCGTATGGAAAGTTTTCTCCCTTTTTTTCCTTTAAATCTGGTAGCATATCCTACCGAAAACCTGAATTTGCACATTTTCGAACCCCGGTATCAGCAATTGATTAATGAATGCATCGACGAGCGCAAAACGTTTGGGATTCCTGCCTTCATCAACAATAAGCTACCTGGCTATGGGACAGAAATGAAGATTGTGAACGTATCTAAACGCTACGACGACGGGCGAATGGACATCAAAACCAAAGGAATACGGGCATTTCGCGTGTTGACGTTTCAAAACCCCGTTCTTGATAAACTCTATTCGGGTGGTAAAGTAACGTTTGTGGAAGAAACCGAATCAGTCCAAGGGGTTATTTCCGAGCTTTTGTTGCAACTCGACCGGCTGTATACCATTCTCCAAACGCGGGTAGATTTTGACAGCGCCGTGTCTCCTTTTTCTTATCAGGTAGCGCACAAAGTGGGGCTTTCTCAGGAGGAAGAATATCAGATATTGACGATTGATTCCGAAACCGAGCGTCAACGTTTTTTGTTACGCCACCTCAATAAAGTCATCCCAGTCATGGCTGAAATGGAAAAAACCAAAGAGCGCATCAAGCTCAACGGTCACTTCAAAAATCTCGACCCGCTTAACTTTTAGCGTTTTTTTTCTCACGCAAAGATGCGTAAGAAAAACTCTGCGTCTTTGCGTGATTATGATTAAATCAATAGGCAATTTTATCCTGCTTAACCCGCCAAGCCTCAAACACTTGCAGGGCTTCTTCACGTAGGCAGCATTCTAGCGGAAGCTGTCGTTCTGATTTTGGCGTATCTAATTCCCGATAAATAAACGCATCGTTGAAATGAGCCTCGGCGGCATCTTCCTTGGTGCAAGCGTAGTAAATCTTCTTCATACCCGCCCAATAAATGGCCCCCAAACACATCGGACACGGCTCGCAGGAGGTATAAATAATACAATCATCCAACTTAAAGTCTCCTATTTTTTGACACGCCACCCGAATCGCCGTGACTTCGGCGTGGGCGGTCGGGTCGTTGGTAGAAGTGACCTGATTGCATCCTTCTGCAACCAATTCTCCATTGCGGACAATCACCGCCCCGAAAGGCCCGCCCTTGCCACTTTCCATTCCCGCGCGTGCCACTTCAATGGCCCGACGCATCCATTCATGATGTTGGTTCATTGCTTTTCTAATAATACGTTAAATGCGTCGGTCGGTTTTTCCACCTAATTTTCTAACCGACTAACGCGCCCTTATTTATCTCATTCTGAATAATTCTTCCAAATCGCGTTTGCCACTGATGACTTCAGCGGCCAATTCCCCCAATGCAGGCCCATGCTTGAACCCATGCCCCGAACCGCCGCCCAAAAACCAGCAATTGTCGGCTTCGGGGTGCGTATCTAAAATAAAATTACCATCAGGTGAATTTTCGTACGGACAAACGCGGCTCTCGATCAACGGTGCGTTTTGCAAAGCTGGAAAGCGGTGGGCCATGAAAGCCCGCGCCTTTGTTAATACATTTTCATCAAAAATACGTTCGCCCGAGGTCGGGTCAAAAGATTCACCCCGTTTATCCACCCCTATCTTGAACCCACGATACGCATTGCCTGGAATACCGTAATAAAAATCTTCTCCGTCTAGGTCAATCCACGCGGGCATAGAGTCAAAAAGGTGGGTATATCCCGCCGGAACGCCCAAATAGTAAGCCTCCTGCTTGGTGCAGGTAATGATTTTCCCTAAAATTTCGGGGAACAATTTTCCCAACCACGGCCCACACGCAAAAACGTAGGCATCGGCTTTCAATTCCGTTCCGTCAGAAAGGGTTAGAGATTCGAGCCGCCCACTAACCAACTGATTGGGTTTTGCCAATTTATTGAGGTAGGTGCCTCCGCCTCGTACAAATACTTCATTGACTGCCTGACAACTTTCGCGTGCTTTGAGATACCCCCCATACGGGTCTAAAACCAAGTGATTCAGGTCATTAGTGTTAATGTGAGGATAACGTTTTGCCGCTTCTTGAGGCGTAAAATACGTGTAATCCATCCCGTGTTTTTTCATAAAAGGCTGCGTTGCCTCAATCATTTCGGGCGCATCTTCATAACAAAACCACAGGACTCCCGAGTTAAAAAACAACGACTTATTCCAGCGTTGCTGCTGTTCACGCCAAAGCGAAATCGCCCGTACGTTGAGGTTAAAATAAGTTTCGTTGGCCCCATAAGTAGAGCGGATAACACGCGTTTCGTCGCCCGAACTGGCGCGCGAATTTCCTGGGCCCCAAGCATCAATCAACGTAACACGAAAACCCGACCAAAGCAGCCACAGGGCCGTCCAGCCACCGAAAGCGCCTGCTCCCACCACCGCAATATGCGAGCCGGTATCCAACAAAGGCCCCCGACGAGCGGGCTTGATTTCTTGTACAGTTTTAGGTGCAAAAGTCGGTTGAGTCGACATAAGAGGCTAAAAAAAGGGTTGAAAAATGCAAATGTATTAAAATTGATAGCCAAAAACCTACTGGGCTGATTATCTTCGCGTCACCAATGAGAATTTTACTGATACATCAATATTTTCTGGAAGACAACGACGGCGGCGGATCACGCTGGAACGAAATGAGCCGCTTTTGGCAGTCGGAAGGGCATCAAGTAACCGTGCTGGCAGGCATGGTGCATTACATGGGACATCGTCCGGCCAAATACAGGGGGAAGTATTTTTTATGCGAAACCAATCAAGACGGGGTGCAGGTCATTCGCTGTCACGTGTCGGAGTCGTACAATAAGAGCTTCTTTGGTCGTCTTTGGGCGTATTTCTCCTTTACTTTTTCGAGCATTTGGGGCGGCATATGGTACGCCAAAGGCCACTATGACGTCATTGTCGTCACTTCTCCTCCCCTCTTTGTGGGTATTACGGCCTACGTGCTCTCGGTGTTGAAACGTACCCCCTTTGTGTTTGAAATTCGCGACCTTTGGCCCGAATCGGCCATTGATACGGGAGTGCTCACGAGCGGCCTTTTGATTAAATTTGCCTATTGGTTCGAAAAATTCATTTATCGTAAAGCCAAGTTAATCAACGTATTGACACCTGCTTTTCGGGAAAAATTACTGACAAAAAAAGCGGTTCGTGCCTCTAAGATTATCTTCATTCCAAACGCCGCCGACTTTTCTCTTTCGGACGAATTATTGTCTTCATTCGACGTTGCCCAGTTTAGAAAAGAACACGACTTGACGGGAAAATTTGTCGTAACCTACGTAGGTGCACACGGCGTAGCCAATCATCTGGTGCAGATGTTGGATACGGCCGAATTGCTCAAAGACACCAACGTTTTATTCTTGCTCATCGGCGACGGCATGATGAAAAAAGAACTAATAGAAGAAGCCCAAAGGCGGCAACTCCCCAATGTTCGTTTTATCAATTCTGTACCTAAAAAGGAAGTGTTTAATTACATTTTTGCCTCCGACGCGGGAGCTTCGGTGCTCAAAAAAGTGGATACCTTCAAAACCGTTTATTCCAACAAGACGTTTGATTATATGGCCTGCAAAAAGCCCATTTTGATGGCCATCGACGGGGTCTCTCGCCAATTGGTTGAAGAAGCACAGGCAGGAGTGTACGTAGAACCCGAAAATCCCGCTGATTTTGCGCAAAAAATCCGAATGTATCTGGCAAATCCCGACTTGGTCAATCAACATGGCCTAAACGGGTATCGCTACGCAAAAGCAAATTTTGACCGCGCCGTTTTGGCCAGCAAATATGTGGGGTATTTATCTCAGGTCTAATGCCTATATTTGCGCCCCAATTCTCTGAAAATCAACAAACAAATGAGCACTGAAAACAATCCACGTTTAGACTTTTTTCGTTCACAAATAGGCAATAATTTAATTCAAAGCCCCTCGCCACTAGGGCGTTGGCTCAATGCCACCCTAAAAGACGTTCAACACGGCACAATGACCGTTGAGGTCACCGTACGGCAAGACATGACCAATCCTCTAGGCACCCTTCACGGCGGGGCAGCGGCGGCCATTATGGACGACCTCGTGGGCATGATGGTTTTTGGGCTAGGGCGCGAATACGGCTACACTTCGGTCAACCTTAATTGTGATTTTTTGAACGCAGCCCGTATCGGTGATGTTCTAATTGCACACGCGCACGTGGTTCGTGCGGGCAAAAACGTAATTCATTGCGAAGCCCGAATCAGTAATTTAGAGGGTAAAATAGTGGCCAAATGCAGTACAAACATGATTCAAACGGGTGTTAAACTTCCGTTTTAGTCGGGTGAGCCGACAAGTGGTCAGTGGTTAGATTATATGGAAGTTATTGTTATCATACTATACTTGGTTCCTACGCTCATTTTATTTTCGTACAGCTGTGCGCAATTGAGTCTGGTATGGAATTATTGGAAAAAAAGAAGAACAGAAAACGTAACGCGCAACAACGGAAATCCGCCATCAACCATTATACCGTTATCCTTCAAATTTCCGCTTGTTACCGTTCAGCTTCCCATCTACAATGAGCTATACGTAGTAGAACGACTCATCGACGCAGTCTGTCTTTTTGAATATCCCAAAAATCGTCTCGAAATTCAAGTTTTGGACGACTCAACCGACGAAACGGTCTCCATCATTGCCCAAAAAGTACGCATCTATCAGGCACAGGGGTTTGATATTCAGCACATTCGACGCAGTAACCGCGACGGCTTCAAAGCAGGTGCATTGGCTCACGGACTTAGAGAGGCCAAAGGCGAATTCATCGCCATTTTTGACGCTGACTTTCTTCCCAATCCTGATTTCTTGGCAACTACCATCCCTCGTTTTGAAAACGCAAACATTGGAGTAGTCCAAACGCGCTGGGTGCACCTCAATGAATCCTATTCGCTCATCACACAATTGCAGGCATTCGGGCTAGATGGGCATTTTATTGTAGAGCAAGCGGGACGCAATGCAGGCGGACATTTCATTAATTTTAACGGAACGGCGGGCGTTTGGCGCAAAAGCTGCATTCAGGATGCTGGCGGTTGGTCGGCCGAAACCCTCACCGAAGATCTTGATTTAAGCTACCGCGCCCAATTGCGCGGTTGGCAGTTTGTTTACCTCGAAAACGTAGAAACACCCGCCGAACTTCCCGCCACCATGCCCGCCCTCAAATCCCAGCAATACCGCTGGATGAAAGGCGCGGCCGAATGCGCCCGCAAAAACCTCAAAAAAGTATTACGAAGTACAAGCGTAAAATTTTCAACGAAAGTTTACGCGGCGTTTCACCTGCTCAACAGCGGCGTTTTTTTGGCGGTCTTTGTCATGGCACTGCTGAGTGTACCCATTTTGGCAATTACGGCCTTTGAGCCAAAATACGATTACCTGTTTGGTATTTTCAGAATATTTCAACTGAGTTTCTTGATGCTGTTGGGCTTTTACGGCACCACGCATTACCGTCATATGACTTTCGGGCAGTTTGTGTGGCAGTTGCCTTTTTTTCTAACCGTCATTATGGGGCTATCACTACACAATGCCATTGCCGCCATAGAAGGCTACTTGGGGAAAAAAACCCCTTTTATTCGTACACCCAAGTGGGGTATTGTGCAACAAAAAGATGGCTGGCAACGAAAAAACTATCTTGTCAAAAGCCTCAATTGGCTCACCATTGCTGAATTTTTGCTGGCCGTTTACTTTGCCGCAGCCGTAGGTCTTGGGGTTTATTGGCATTCTTACCAGATGGTTGTACTTCATGCCATGCTAGCCCTAGGGTTTGGCTTTGTCAGCTTTTACTCCGTAAAACATTCCATCTAATCTAACATTTATTAAAGTTTGGAATAATAGATAGCTCACTGGTTGAGGGGGTTGTGAGCAACGACAGCAGCCGACCATCTCCCGCACACGGCACAACAAAAAACCCCGCTGCAGCGGGGTTAATGTCTTTTGCAAAAGATTTGGTTGTCGGTTTAATTACAACGCTCCAACTTCTTTCAAAACAGCTTCGATACCTTTTTTATTGATCGTGCGAATTGCTGAAGTAGCCAATTTAATTTCTACCCACTCGTTCAAAGAAGGTACAAAAAACTTCTTTGTCTGCAAGTTTGGATAAAACTTACGCTTGGTTCTATTGTTAGCGTGCGATACGTTATTACCAACTCGTGTTCTTTTGCCCGTAATTTCACAAACTCTGGCCATGACGATTGATTTAATTTCAGAATGAGGCGCAAAGGTCGTAATTTTTCAGGCAACTGCCAAATCTTTGTCAAAAAAACGCCTTACGTAAAATGATAAAATGCCTTTACAAGGCGAAAAACCTAGTTTACCCCGTTTTGCTTTTGTGAAACAGAGCTTTGCACATATTGCCGACGTCTTTTCGAAACTGGCACTTTCTTTCCGTCAAGTAATTGAATAAACGTACCACCCTCGGTAATTTGATAACCCGCAAAATGATGAAAATTGACCAAATACGACTTGTGCGTACGTACAAAACTTGTCTTTTTGAGCAGCTGTTCGAAGCTTTTGAGGGTTTTGGCCTGCACAAAAACTTTCCCAGTTTTTGTGACAATCCGGACGTAATTAACATCCGCTTGGATGAAAACCACGTCTTCGGTACGAATAAAGAAGGAGCGTTTCAGATTTACCAACTCCAAATAATCGGGAGATACGGCAGGACTTAAAAGTGATGAGAGATTGTTCATGGCTGAGTGAGGCTGTTTTAATAAAATATGCGCTGCAAAAGTGCGCTATATTCTCAAAACTCAGAAATCCAATCAGGATGAAATGTAAAATATGGCACCTGAAACGTCATTACCAAAGCTAAGACGGCACTTTTGCCCAATAAATTTCCTAAAAATACAAGTCCCATCTACTAGTACAATTTTACACAAATAGTATATTTTTTTATTAATTAGTAATTTTTATATATCAAAACAGGTCTGCCTCTACCCTCAATTGGGGTGAAACAGACCTGTTTTAAAGCGTGTTTTATTGAAGTATGGTTTACTCAGGAAATAAATCTCCCGTCCGAAATTTAGGAACAATTCCTAAATGGCGATAGGCTTTTTCGGTAGCTTCTCGGCCACGTGAAGTACGTTTTATGAACCCCTCCTGAATCAAAAACGGCTCATACACCTCTTCAATGGTTTCGGCCTCGTCGCCGCAAGCGGTAGCAATGGTCGAAAGGCCCACGGGGCCACCTTTGAACTTCTCGATGATGGTGGTCAGGATGCGAATGTCCATCTCATCGAGGCCATGCTGGTCTACGTCGAGGGCTTTTAGGGCAATTTGTGCAATCTCGACCGTAATTCGTCCACTTCCTTTGACCTGCGCAAAGTCGCGCGTGCGACGCAGGAGGTTATTGGCGATACGCGGAGTGCCACGGCTACGTCGGGCTATTTCGTAAGCTCCTTCCTCGTCGATAGGCGCTCCTAAGATACTCGAAGAGCGTTTTACAATGGATGTCAACAACTTGGCATCATAGTATTCCAGTCGGCAATTAATCCCAAAACGTGCCCGGAGCGGCGAGGTGAGCAACCCCGCACGGGTCGTGGCTCCAATCAACGTAAAAGGATTGAGGCTAATCTGAATACTGCGCGCATTAGGGCCCGAATCGAGCATAATGTCAATCTTGTAATCCTCCATAGCCGAGTAGAGATATTCTTCTACAACGGGATTAAGACGGTGAATTTCGTCGATAAACAATACATCGTTGGGCTGTAAATTGGTGAGTAATCCCGCCAAATCGCTGGGCTTGTCCAACACTGGACCAGAGGATGTTTTTAGGCTAGCGCCCAGCTCATTGGAAATAATGTTGGAAAGGGTGGTTTTTCCTAACCCTGGAGGGCCGTGCAACAGCACGTGGTCGAGGGCTTCACCGCGCTGCTTGGCGGCAAGTACAAAAACCCGAATGTTTTCCAGTATCTTATCCTGCCCCGCAAAATCGCTGAAAGAAAGCGGACGCAGCGCCCGGTCTATCTCCTTTTCCATCGGGGAAAGCGGGTCGGTAGTTCCTGTTAAGTAATCTTGACGCATAATACGTATTCACGCAGAGTGGCTGAGGTACGGTTGGCTGCCGTAGCAAAGACGAAAAACAAAACCCATCACTTTGCGTAGTGTTATTTATAAACGATTAACAATTCTTTGAATTCCGTCTTTTATCAAAGGTACGTTAAAATTTATTAAGAGACCGAGTTTTAGGCCCGTCAATTTAAGGTAGGTTTGTAGCTGTTTTTGGTGTATTTGACAAAAGGAGTTTACAACGATTTGGGAGATTTCGTTTTCGTGCATGAGCAAGGTTTTTTATTCATGCAAAAAAGCACATACGCCTGAAAGACAAGAAAAATGTTTCTTAACGGTCTCTGTCTTCGCGGCTCTGCCTGACACAATGATTGATTATTCACGCAAAGTCGCAAAGAAGCAAAGAAAAAAACTCTGCACCTTCGCGGCTCTGCATGAAATAGATATTACCGCATAAGCAGCACCGCGCCGCGTTGGTTTTCTCGCGGTCGGTCGGGGAAGAATTTGGATTTGAAAGAAACCACGTACGGGTAACTCATCGGCGGATACACGCTACCCCGATAGCTGCCGTCCCATTTTTGGTTGATATCGTTGGTATAAAAAATCACTTCACCCCACCGATTAAAAATCTTCAATTCAAAATCAGTCAAGTGGTCGCCAAACACGTTCAGTACATCATTATTACCGTCGCCGTTGGGTGTAAATACGTCAGGGATATAAATACGCGGCTCGCAGCGCACTACCACGCGGGCGGTGTCAAAAAGTTCACAGCCTTCGGGATTACTGATCCGAACGCGGTAGTTTCCGACAAGACTAACCATAACACGTGGGGTACGTTCTTCGGAATGGAACCAAAAATAACTCAGATTGGAAGCTCCACCGCGAACGGCCAGCGTAGCCATTGCCCCGTCGTCAAGGTCGCAGAGCGGTACTTCTTGGGTCAGGTCATACGTAGGGCGCGGGGCCAGCGAATACGTAAAATCGTCGTTGTCGGTACACCCCGTAATGGTATTTGTTACCGTTAATGTATACGTTCCTCCCCGTGTGACGCTGATTCGCTCGGTGGTTTCGCCCGTGCTCCATCGGTATTGGTTGCTAGGAATAAGCGGCAAAGACGGTATCAACAGGGCCGTATCGCCGATGCACTTTTTACGGTCGGGGCCTAAACTTAGGAATTTCTCGGGCGTAATGCCAACCGTAATATCTCGCAAGGTGGTATCGCAGCCGCCTGCGTCGGTTACTTTTACGTTGTATTGACCCGGCAATAAATTGACGAGCAAGGCCGCGTTAGTTCCCAATCCCGCTCCCATGGCGTTGGTCCAGACGTAGGTTTGGGGAGTACCCGCCAGTGTGTTGAGATTAATAGCCCCCGAAGATGGCAACGTGCAGCGCGCATTGACGATGGTAGGTTGCAATCGTAATGTCCTGACCGCTCTCAGCCCGAATGAAGAATCGGTGGCGCATACGGCAGGATTACCGCGTAGCATGACTCGGTACGTTCCTTCGCCCACATTCGGAAGGGTGTTACCCGTGGCGCTCAACATTGTGTTGTTGGGGCCAAACCACTCAAATGTATAACTTCCGCTCGGCGGTGAAATATTCCCGATGACTATTCGCCCGTCCGTGGTGGTACAACCCGTGGGTGGCGTTAAGGTCGCTGCTATCCGCGCTTTGGGCAAGGCCCGTACAGTAATGGTGTCTTCATTGACGCAGGCTTGGGGTGTACCTGTATTGATAGTAACCTGTACTGAATACGTACCCGGTTGGGTTACGGTAATCAATTGTGTTGTCTCGCCTGTACTCCATTGAAATTTATTCCAATTGGTAGGTGTGGGTTTGGCGTTAAGCACTACATTTCCACCACCCACGCACAAACTTGTATCAGGACCGAGAGAATAGGCTGGCGGTCTGCGTAGTGTAACCTGCGTAACGCCCTCGGAAAAACACTGAGCCTCTATCCCATTGGCGGCGTACACTTGGTAGCGTCCCGACCCACCGTTGGGCTGCAATGTAATGGTTTTGGTGCGGGCAAGCGGCACCCCATTTCGAAGCCAGAGGTACTCTTCAGCCTGCACGCCGGCATCGAGCACTAGTCGATTAGTACAGGTATCAATTGGTGATTTTAGCTTGATAGGGTCAGGAGTGGCAATGATGGTAATGCGCTGGGTAATGGTGGTGTCCTTACATCTGTTGACCAATCGTAAACTGACAGTATAGGTACCGGGCATTTTGTAGGTATGCTGCACTTGTTGATTTTGCCCCGTTACGGGAGCCGACCCATCGCCAAAATTCCACGTATAACTGTCTTTGATAGGATCGCAGAGCGGGGAAGCCTGAAAATTAGTGGCTTGGTTGGAGCAAGTGTCCGAATAGGTAAACCCGGGACCTGAAGATTCGTTGGTAAAGTTTTGAACAAAATTGGGCAATCCTAACTGACTTGTGCTACCGCCCAAAAATATACCATCTTTCACAAATCTTACTTCATCCTGCGAGTCTTCGTCGGGTTCGTTGATAACTCCTAAATATCGGCTGTCTTTGATGGCCATGTAGATTCTACCGTCCGACCCCACCTGAAGCGCGCCGTAAACTTGCGTGGCCGAACTGTCAATCAATATTTTGGAATCGGCAATCCGCGCCGAATCGCCCAAACTAATGTCGTACTGCCATAATCGCGAAAGGGTAGTATCACCTGGTGCATCTCCTTTTTGCAACGACACGTACATTTTCGTACCATCTGGCGAAAACTCTACCCCGTAGGCTTTGGGCGGGGCAGGCCCCAAATCAATCGTTTGCGGCCCAGACAGTCGCCCCGATGAATCACTGAAATTATAAATTTCGACAAGGTTACGGGGAGGGCCCGGCACTACCACCGCCAACCTGCGCATTCCAGTGCTGTCGGCGGGAGAAAATTTCATGTAGCCTTCTGCTTTGGTAGTCGTGTCCTGAACGGCTCCTAAAGCATATTGAAACGGACCTTCCAATCCCGCTTTGGTAGCATGATATACCCGAAAAACATTACTATCATAATCGTGCGACACAATCCAGTAAGTAGAATCTCGGTCGTTTCGGACCGAAGCAATCCGCTCGGTGGTATTATCGTTCAAAAGATTATTGGTTTCTACCACCTCGCCTTTGCCCCCGTTGCGGCGCATATCAACCAAACTATAACTAAACTTTTTCTGCCCGTTGATTTCGGAGGTTGTGAAGACGTAATATAGGTATTCGCAGCCTCGGCAGGTGGGTTTGGGCACAATGAGTGCCGATTGAGTGGAATTGGGGCTTCCTGCCAGCGCCACCGTGTCTTTAGAAGGCATAACGGCCCCATTTTTATCAAATATCTTGACTCCGTCGGTATAAAAAAGCAATTGTCCTTTGGAGTTGGAAATGGAAGAAGTACCTTCAGGAGTTTTGATTTGGCCATCGGTGAGGGGTTGCGGAGTGCCGCCCGAGAAATCAAGGCCCGCGTTGTTTCCAAAATACCATTTGGCCCCTTCCTGATTGGATTGTTCCAAACAGACTTTTACCGTAATTTTATCCTCATACGTACAGCCGCTTTCAGAGGTCACTTCTACCGAATAACAGCCCGAACTGTCGACGCGCAGCGTTTGGGTGGTATCTCCTTTTGGGAACCACATGTACTTGGCTCCGTTGGGGGCGTTTGAAGGGTACGGGTTAAGCACCAATTTACCCAAATCCTCTTTACAAATCATGGTATCACGACGCCAATTGGGAAAAGGCGGCGGCGGCACACCCACAGTAACATTGAGAGAATCAACCTGTTGAACACCTCCCACGGTACGGGTCAGCCTCACGGTCTTGATGCCCGGCGTTTGAAAAAGGTGTTTTATGCTTCTCGTGGGGGAAGTGGTGAGTCCGCTTCCATCCCCAAAATCCCAACGCCACGCCGTTGACGTGGCCAATGTATCCGTAAAAACCGTTGAATCAGCAAGGCATTCCCGATCAGGAATACATAGTTTTCCGGAAACCTTAATTGCCTGCCCGTACATGGTGCCGCTAGACAGCAACAACAGCATCCATCCTCCAAGTAATGAAAGAAATATGTGCAGCTTTTTTCTCATGGGTTTCATTTGACTCCTCCTACCTCAAATCTCGTGCCTAATCTTAACCTTTTGTCTATAAAGATGTTTACGCAGTTTTTCGTAAAAACGTTGTAATCATTCCGATACTATCTACAAAAAAACAGGTCAGACCATTGAGTTCTGTCTAAAAACGACAAAACCTTACCGAAAATTTTATGGAAATCTACGGTAAGGTAATAAATTATGCCGAAAAGGAAATCCGCTACTTAAAGGCTCTTCAAATAAGCCATACTTTGGGGCACTTGCTGCATGGCGCCAAGGTTTTCGTCTTCAATGTAAAAATACTTAATAGACGATTTTTTTGCCGCTTTCAAAATCTCTGGGTAATTGATTTGTCCCGTTCCGAGCACTACACAGTTTTCGTTGGGTGTACTACCAGAAGTACTTTTTGGTACCCCGATTTTTAAGTCCTTCAGGTGAATTAATTTAAACCGCTTAGGATATTTTTTGAGCATCTCGGCAGGATTCTGGCCGGGCAGGTGCATCCATACCACATCCATTTCAAAAAAGACCGCATCAGGATTGGTATTCTGAACGATGTAGTCAAAATACGTCCCCTTTTCGTAAGGCTCAAACTCAAACCCGTGGTTGTGGTAGCAGAAAGTCAGCCCGTTTTCTTTAAGTTTTTGGCCAAAACGGTTGAAATCTTCTACCGTTTTTTTGGCCAATGCCTCATCCATTGGCCCTTTGTGCGGTACCGAACCAATCCGTACAAATTCAGCGCCCAGCGTTTTGGCATTCTGCACCACCGTTTCTGACTTATCTGTCAAGTCGGCAAAGCTTACACCGAGGCTACTGCACCGCATTCCGCGTTCATCCAATAAAGCCCGAAGTTCGGCGGCTGTTTTACCAAACAAATTAGAAAATTCAATGTTGGTAATACCCATGGCCTTCACTTTATCCAAG
Source organism: Runella sp. (assembly GCA_027486105.1). Lineage (GTDB taxonomy): Bacteria > Bacteroidota > Bacteroidia > Cytophagales > Spirosomataceae > Runella. Next base: position 17,690 of record JAIXPV010000733.1, read on the forward strand.
GTGCCTGGCACGTCTTTACTAAATTCATTCCGAAACGTGTACGACACCGCCCCAGGGGTATCTCTCAATAATTTACCGAAACGCTGCGCGTAGGCCTGTGACAAGAGGCTAGTCAGGATACACAAATAAATCAAGTGCTTTTTCATAAAAATCAGGTTAATTGTTACAAATAAAGAGGTTAGGCACACGTCTATCTACTCCTCCACGTAGTTCATATCTTTGGTAAAAGTTTCTTCTAAGGATTGGAGGCAAATCAACGAAATCACCACTACCACTGTCCCAATCAATAGCGCCCCGTTTATTACCCCCAAAGAAGGTTTTAGGTATACAAAAGACGCCGCCAACGGAATAGTCGCGCCGCGCACGAAGTTGGGCACGGAAGTAGCCACTGTGGCCCGGAGGTTGGTTCCGAAAAGTTCGGCGGCCAGAATAATAAACAACGTCCAATAGCCATTACAAAACCCTAAACAGGCGCAAAGGATGTAAAATTGGGTCGTGTTTTGGATGGGGGCCATCAGGTAAATAATCATGAACGAGAACGACATCAACAGAAAAATGCGAATGGCTTTTTTGCGACTTTGTAGGCGCTGACTTAAAAAGCCGCTCACAATGTCGCCGAATGTTTGCCCCGTAAAAGCCAGCATAACGGCTTTGCCCGCAATGATGGGGTCTGCTAAGCCGTGACTTATACCGAATTCAGGCGAAAAAGTAATCAAAATGCCTACCACAAACCACAACGGCACCCCGACGACAATTGCCAACAAATATTTTTTTAAGCGTTGCGGAGTAAAGAGCATTCCGATATTACCGCGTTTCACATCCTTATTTCTAAGATTGACAAACAGCCCCGATTCAAATACGTTGACCCGCAACACCAACAATAAAAGCCCTAAACCGCCACCAACGTAGTATGACATACGCCATTCGAACAAATCAGCGATAAAATAAGCCAGTACACCTCCCAAAACGCCCATCGTTGCTACCAGTACCGAGCCGTACCCGCGCAGATGCTTAGGCAACACCTCGGCCACCAACGTAATCCCAGCCCCTAATTCTCCCGCCAAACCCACGCCCGCAATAAAGCGCAAAACTGCGTATTGAGGTACACTGGTGATGAGTCCATTGGCGATATTGGCTAAAGAATAGAGTAGAATAGAGCCAAACAGTACGGAAAGTCGACCTTTTTTATCCCCTAAAATCCCCCATAAAACGCCCCCAATCAGCAGTCCAGCCAACTGCATATTGAGTAAAAAGACGCCTTCGGGCAATAGCTGATCGCCCGTTACGCCGATAGCTTTGAGGCTGGGCACGCGCACCACACTAAACAAAAACAAATCGTACATATCTACCAAATAGCCCAAGGCGGCTACCAAAACGGGAACTTGAAGAAGAAGTTTTAAATCGGAAGATTTGGTCATAAGAATTATTGTTAACCGCCAAAAAATGACACCACTAATAAGTGGTCGGTAAACTTTAAGTTTTGGTCTATCATGAACCAGAGTTGAATAGATAGAGCCTAGATGGTCCAAGAAGGGCACATTAAACATTATGATACTATATCTTGTCATTTTGGATACTCCAATGGGACTTTTTTGGTGAAGAAAAGTGAAAGTATTTAAAGATTTAAAATTATATCATTAAAAGACA
>JAIXPV010000092.1 GCA_027486105.1 Runella sp.
GTAGTAACGTGCCTGTACTGTTGATGAATCTGGGTAATATTTACAATCGCATAGGGAATTACCCCTTGTCGCTCCAGTACTATCGTTCGGCCTTACCTTACCATAAAGCCGCCGATAACAAACGACTTCTGAGCCAAACGTACTTTGAGATGGCGCAGGTTTTTAAAGCACGAAAACGCCTTGACTCTTGTCAGTATTATGCCCAAAAATCCTTGGCGTTGAGTCGAGAAGTCAACAATACGAAGTATATCTACGAAGCAGGAATGTTGCTTGCGTCGTTGTATGAAACCAACGATAAAGCCAAGGCCTACGACTATTTTAAACTGGCGGCGGTGGCCAAAGACAGTATTTTTAGTGAAGAAAAAACAAAGCAAATTCAAAATCTGGGCTTAAACGAGCAGTTGCGCCAACAAGAACTGAGCGCCACTCGAAAAGAGTTTGAGAATCAGCGACGAATGTACCTTTTGTTTGGAGTGATGGGTGTTATTTTGATTGTGATGGTGATTCTTTATCGGAACAACATTCAGAAAAACCGCGCAAACGAACTTTTGCACAAGCAAAAAGAGGCCATTCAAACCCAAAAGAAGCAACTCCAGACGTCGCTCGAAACCCTCAAAAATACCCAGGCCCAACTCATCCAGAGGGAAAAACTCGCCAGCTTGGGTGAGCTTACCACGGGCATTGCCCACGAGATTCAGAACCCCTTGAACTTCGTCAATAATTTTGCCGACATCAGCGTGGGGATGGTGCAAGAATTGATGGAAATCAAGGAAGAAGTCAAGCTCCGAACCAATTCGGTAGCGGCAGTCCAAACGGGGGGCGAATTGCCGCCCGATATTAAGGCACAAAACGAGGAAGATGAAGCCTTAGAAATGGAGCTTTTGGGCAGTTTGGAGAAAACCCTTCAGAAAGTGACCAATCATGGGCAACGCGCCAGCGACATCGTGAAAAGTATGCTCGAACACTCCCGTACAGGTACTGGCGAACCAGACATTACCAATATCAACAAAATCGTTGATGAATACCTCCGCCTTGCGTTTCATGGCATGAAAGCCAAGTACAAAAACTTCAACTCGGCCTATGAATTTGTGGCCGATGAAAATCTGCCCGACATCACCGTAGTGCCGCAGGATATTGGCCGGGTAATGATGAATTTGTGCAACAATGCGTTTTATTCGGTCAATTTTAAAGCCAACCAAACCACTAAACAAAACGACGGCATGATGGCGGTATTGGCCAGTTACCAACCCAACGTAACGGTGATCACGAAAAAAGGGAAGGACATGATTGAAATCCACGTAATAGACAATGGCACAGGAATCGCAGACAATGTACGGGGTAAGATTTTTCAGCCATTTTTTACGACCAAACCCACGGGCGAAGGAGCTGGCCTGGGATTGTCCCTCAGCTATGACATCGTGGTCAAAGGCCACGGCGGTACCATTGATGTGGAGACGGTAGAAGGGGAAGGCGCCACTTTTATTGTCAAATTGCCGATTAAATCCTTTGCCGAAGAAGAGAAAAAGAAAGCGAAGAAATAGTTCGTTTTTAGTATATTTAACTGTTTATTAAACCATTACTTAACTCTTACATCATGAATAAGTCTTTTTTTATTACGTGTATTCTTTTGGTAGCAGCGCACCTCTCATTTGCTCAGGCACACATTGAGACTGAAGGGGAAGGGAGCAGCATTGAGCCGATGTCGGTAGTGATCGGCGTGGTGATTGGCTTAGTGGTCGGTTATTTGATAGGCTCGAAAATGGGTAAAAAGTAATAACGTAAAAAGGGGGGATGTTATAAATCCCTCCTTTTGATGTGTTCAAGTGTAATCAACAACGGGACGATTTTACCCTCATGTTTTTCCCGTAATTCAAAACCCATCTTCTTCGTTTTGTAGTCAATTTGCTCATAATTCAACAGTTTTGAGCCCATTACCTTCTGCACCCGCTGGGTAAATGTACCCTTTTGCCCTTTCATGGCGGAGATACAACTGTCGATGTTGACTTCTTTATCGGAAAATAAAAACAGCCACGATTCGGTCCCGGTTATTTCATTGAGTGCGTACACCTGCTCCTGTGAGGGGAGGAATACCTTGGTATTGGCACCCACCACGGGGCTGATGGAATCAATCGGGAAAAGCTTATCAACACTGGGCTGGGTGGCATTGGCACCGAGTACATACAGGTAGGTTTGCTTATCTACGTTAATGCGGAATTTGTATTCGGTGTCGGTTTGTTGCGGGTCACGGAGGGAGTAGGCCACCAGGGGCTCATTGGCAGCGGTGTTACCTTCTGGCGACTGGCGCGTAAAAGGAAGCTCTACGGGCCGCAAATTGGCCAGTTCGATGGTGACATCGCCAGAGCGCAGGGCTTCGGTCGTGTAGTTGTTGGGAGATAGATATGCCTGAAAGCCGTATTTGGTGTGTTTGGTGTAATCATCGTAGCGAATCCAGAAAAAACCATCTTCACCCCAATCTTCACCGCGGCTATTGACAACGTGAAAAGCGCCGCCGAATTTTTTGTCATCGTAGCCTACCACACAAACCGCGTGGCCACCGCGTAAATTGTCCGATTTATTAGGGTCCCACAGGCCGTATTCGTCGCCCGAGCCAATACCGAAAAACTGTAAAATGCGCATCCAGAGTTTGGGCCAAAAACCCAGCTCATCCAACGAAGGAGTCGTTTGAATCGCAATGACAACGGGCGTTCCTTCGGCCAATGCCTTCTTGGTTGAGATTACGATGTCTTCTTGGCGGTCGTTCAACCCAAAAAGGCGGATATAATCCATGATTTTGGATTCTGCCGCGGGCCGCAGTGAGGTCATAGGTGTACAATCGGGGTAGCCCTGTTGGGCGAGCCGAGCCACGCCGTTGGTCTTCAAAAATTCAAGGGCATTGGCTACTTCTGCCCCTTTTTTACACGCGTCGTCGTTGGGTGATTTGATGGCGTTGTAAAGAAAAGAGGGGGAAAAACGCAACGCATCTATTGAGTCTTTGTTGGTAATATTGAGTTGTTTGGCTTCTAAAATCGTACGCATATAGTAGGCCGTCGAGAATCCCACGCAAGTACCGAGTGCTCCTTGGTTGAGGACCGAAGGCACATACATCGACAAGTCCACTTTGGGGGGAAGTCCGTCTTCGCTGACCACCAGACTCGATTTTTTTTTGAGGACATTATTGTACGAAGTATCATTGAAATTCAGTCCTTGGGCGTGCAGTGCGGTATGGCCCAACATCCACAAAAAAGTGAGTAGGGAGAGGTGCTTTATAGGGTTCATACGATTGACTTTGAGGGGATTATCGGGTAGCTTTGACAACCGGTTTGGCGGCAGAAGGACGACAACTCACTGGTACCTGACTCAAGCCCGCGTATTCGGGGATAAATGATTTCGTAATTTTGTTAATTCTGGCCAACAGGTTGTTTAAGGTGACCTCTTTGAGGTTTTTGGCGTACAACATATCCTCAAAAGCCTCGGTAAGCGAGTATGTAAAGACCGAATTTCGTTGGATGGTAAAGACAGGTTTCCCCTTTTGTCCACTGGAAATTTTCAGGATACGGCAAGGCTCACCGAGAAATAGTTTCTTGAGAATTTCTTTGCTACGGTCGTGTTTTACAATCGTATTTCTGGGCAAGGGAGTGGGGTAGCGGTCAATCATTTTGTTTCGGCAATCGGCCATCACAATACCGAGTCGGAGTCTTTTGGTTTGCAGGATAGCGGCCACTTCATCAATAGATACTAGGCTGTGTTTTTCAAGTTTAAACAAACCAGGATTGTCTAACTGCATCGAAGGCAAAGTGCTGTTGTCGGGATAAGTGCCAAAACCAGAGTAATAAAAAACCACAATGTCATTGGGGTGAATGGAGGTATCGCTGACCGCATTCCTGACCGCCTTTTCGGTGAGGCCATCCACTTTTCGGTTTACATAAACGGTTTGTAAATGATAACCGATTTGCGTACTGATTTTTTTAAACATGGTGCTTACCATCTCTTCATCCTTGAGGCTTATCATCCCAAAATCTTTGTTCTCATAGTCGGAAGCCAGAATGAGGTGTAGCTTTTGGGCGTGGGTGACAAAAGGTGAAAGGGCAAACAGAAAAATAAAAAAGTAACTTTTCATAAAAAGGGTTATTTATTTCGGAATCGTCCAATGAGTGCCGTAAACTCGGGCATTTCTCTAAGGTAGTCAAAATCGGGATTTTTGCTGATACTGTCAAAATTGGTATAGCCTCTTTCAAGGGCTTTACCTAGCCATTCCACGGCCTCAAAAGGAAGCTTTTGGCGGGCTTTGATGGTGGCAATGTAATAATAAGCGCGGAAATAAGCGGGATTGAGTTCGATTACTCTTTTGTAAGAAGCCTCGGCTTCGGCTAGTCTGTTTTGTCTTTCCAGGAGGTTACCATAATTATTGTGAAAATTGGCATCGTTTGGGGTAAATCCAAGGGCTTTTTTATAGGCAGTTTCGGCTTCTTCAAAACGGTTTTGGCGCGAAAGTAAATTGCCATAATTGCTGTATACCAAGCCGTTCATAGCGTTCAATTCAATGGATTTTTTATAGGCGGCTTCGGCGTCGGCAAAACGATTTTGGGCGGCCAACAAAATACCGTAACTGTTGTAGATGTAGGCATCATTGGGGTTAAACTCAATCGCCTTTTTGTACATTACTTCTGCTTCTTCGGGTCGATTGCCCGCACTGAGCAGCATTCCGTAGTTCTTGTACACTTCCGAATCGATGGTGTTGAGCTGAATGGCACGTTTGTACTCGATTTCGGCTTCGGTAAGGCGGTTTAAGTTTTTGAGTAACACCGCGTAATTTTTATGAACGTTGGCATCGTTGGCGTTGAGCTCTATAGAGCGCCGGTAGGCGGCTTCGGCCTCATTTTGCCGTCCTTGCCGAGCCAGCAGATTGCCGTAGTTTCCGTACACGACGGAGTTGGTGGGGTTGAGCTCAAAGTATTTTTTATACGCATTTTCGGCGTCGGCAAAACGATTTTGAGCCGCCAATAAAACACCGTAGCTATTGTAAACAAAGGCATCGTTTGGATTTAATTCAATGCATTTTTTATACTCGTTTTCGGCCTCTGCCTGGCGGTTTTGGGTGGCCAATAATATGCCATAATTAAAATGCGCTTGGGCGTCATTGGGGTCTAGTTGGATAGATTTCTGAAACGCCGTTTCTGCTTTTGCGGGGCGGTTCTGAACGGCCATGACAATCCCATAATTGCTGTAAGCGGTGGCATAGTTGGGCTGAAGTTCAAGGGCTTTTCTGTACGCAATCTCGGCCTCGTTATACCTCTTTTTTGCGTTGAGCAGCATCCCGTAGTTGTTGTACGTTTCGGCGTCGCTGGTTTTTAACTCAATGGCTTTTTTGTAGGCTTCTTCGGCAGCTTCCGCTTTGTTTTGAATTGAGAGCAGGTTGCCGTAGTTTTTGTAGACTACGGGGTCGTCAGCTTTTAATTCAATGGCTTTTTTGTACGCGGCCTCTGCTTCGGCTCGTTTATTTTGGGCGGCCAGCGCCATGCCGTAATTGACGTGTAGAAAGCTCCAGTTGGGGGCAAATTGCAGTCCTTTTTCAAACACCCGTTGTGCTTCTTTGTACGATTTTTTCAAGTACAGAATGCGTCCCGCGTCGTTGTAGGCAGGAGCAAACGTACTGTCGGCGTCGAGGGCCTGACGAAAGTTCAACAAGGCGGCATCGGCATTGATTGGTTCTGCGATTAAGCCTTTATAATAAGAAACCCGCGCTCGAAGATTGGGGTACAAAAAGTGGGATTTTCCTAAAATAAGGTACGTTTTTTCTAAATATCGGATGTTTTTTTGGTAAGCACTTGTCACTTCAGGCGCGTTTCTGTTTTCTAAAAGACCCGTAAACGCTTTTGATGATTCTTCTAGCAAAGCTGCCGCAAACTCCCGCTTAATGAAAGGGTGCATGTCTTTGATGGAAGGGGCGGCAAGCAATCTTTCAAAATAACCCTCGGCGGCGTTGGGCACATCGAGCAATTGTTTATTGGTGATTGCATCCTGAAAATCAGTGTACAATTTTTTGACGTCGGTTTCCACCTCTTCTAAAATAGTTTGGGTCACACCTCGGCCTTGTACTGCGGCAAAGAGCGGTGGTGGTACGTTTTTACGGACTGATTCCAGCGTGGCTGCGTCTACTTTGACGATGGGCAGTGATTTGTCGGCGGCAATCAAAAGAGGGTTTTGTGGATTAGGGGCAGCCTCGGCAGTAACGCGGTCTTCCAGATAGCGCTCCAATTCACGTAGAGTAACGGTTTTGTCGCCGTCGGTATCGGCTAGTCCCTGCATTCCACGTATAAGGTGATAGCTAAATAGCCCACGACCTCCTCCCCATTGGTATCCTTCCAACGATAATTCATTGGCCTGACACGCCATAAACTTCACTTCATTGGCTACCTGTTTGAGCAGTTGCTGGCCCATGAGCTGGACCCCGCCGATTTCATTCCCCGCTAACTTTCCTGCCCGGCACGCATCCAAAAACAACAATATCTGAGCGTGATTTTTGGTTGAAAGGGTGGCAATGTAGTCCTGTAAATAAAGTACCGCAAAGGCCGTGGAATTATAGTTGCTGCTGTAAGAATCGTGGGTAAGCAAAAAACCGCGTTGGGCAATAGTGCGGGATTCTTGGTCGCCGTGCCCCGAAAAATACAAGAATACGCGGTCGTTGGGCTTGACAAAATCCAGCAGGTTTCCCATGGCCCGGTCTACTTGTCCCAAGGTTGCTTTTTCGTTTAGCAGAAGTTGGATGTTGGATTCGGGTACTGAGCCTCCTGCGGGAGACGTTAGAAAATTATAGAAAGCAAGCGCGTCGTCGCCCGCAAATCGGAGCGAATTGATGTGTAGATATTGCGACACGCCCACAATCACTGCCCATGTTTGCCCCACTGTTTTTGGGGCCATGTTGGCCTTCTCCACTTTCTGGCCGCGTTCTTCCTGTGCTTCAGTCTGGCCCGTAAACGTGATAAAAGCCCAAAAAATGAATAAGAGTTTTTGAAGTTTCATAAAGCGTAAAGTAGGTCCAATCAGGTTTAGCAAATAGCAAATATTTAATGAATGGGGTAGGGGAATAGAGACATACTTTCATACTTTAAAGTAAAATTAACTGATTTTTTCCTCCTTTTAAAAGGAAATCGTAAAGGCTATTGGGGATATTTATTTTTCGGAAAAAAGGGATATTATTTAGCGTTGAAATGAATTGCAGTGGAACCTTAGGGAGGATTGACAATAAAAGCCTCCCTGAATTGACAAAACCAGGCGATTTCCAAGATTCTCCCCAAAAATACTGGGAATCGGTTGCTTTCCAAGAAAACGGCATTGTATTTTCTTTATTAAATTTTGATATATTGGTTGTGGTTAACTATTTGGAAATGAGATTTAAACATCGTACAATTGGAGTAGTTTATAAACTCTACTTGCATGAAAAATCTCAAAGACAACATCTGCCCCAAATGGCAGATGTCGGTTGTGGTTTTAGTTGCTGGAGTTGCGGGTAAGGCATTTAGGTTTTTAGAAACAAACTGAAACACCTGTTTAACTATGTTTTATCCTTTCTTAGCGATGAAACCTGCCTACTTACCAACAGGGATAGTAGATTCACCGATGACATTTTACCCTTCTAAACCTCTTATGCTGACAATGAAACTGTTCCTTCGGAGTGTCTTGCTGGCTGTTTTCTCAGGTAGTTTTTGCTTCGCCCAAGTTCAACAAGAAATTGATAGTTTAAAGCATGAATTATTCATTGCGAAACACGATACCAATCGCGTACTGATTTTGGTAGAATTAGCCGCTCACTATCAAAATAACAATACCGACTCTGCCCTGATATTCGGGCAACGTGCCCTTGACGTAGGAAAAAAAATAAAATTTTTGAGAGGTCAGGCGAGGGCTTTTCATCGGTTGGGCTCTACATACAGGGTTATTGGTGAGCTACCTAAAGCGTTAACTTTGATGTATAATAGTTTACAAATTACCGAAGAAAATCACTTCTATTTTGAATCAGCCCGGTGCCTGAACCTTTTGGGCGTACTCTTTTTAGATTTAAACGAAAAACTAAAAGCGACGAATTGTTTACTACAGGCTTTGAAATTAAATCTAATGGTGGGAAATTCAAAAGAGAAAGTTAATCAAAGTATGCTAATTCTGACCAACCTTGTTAATGCCTATCGTGAAAGAAATCTATTGGATTCGGCTACTCACTACTTGCGCAAGGTCGAAAATTTTGGTCAGAAGTACAATGTAAGGCCCTCTTCGCCTGTCTTGAGCAGTATAAGTCAAATCGAATTTTTGTTGGGGCATCATCAAAAAGCGATGGAGTACTCACACAAAGCCATTCAACTCTGTAAACAGAACAATGACCATCGAACAGCGGGTTTGGTTTATTATACGTTTGCCACTTATCTCAAAGACCTGAATCAGCCAGATTCGGCTATCTATTACTTAAAAAAAGGCCTTGCTGAATCTCAATCCATTGATTTTAAGAATGGTGTATTGCGCAATAGCCGTTTGTTGGCAGAACTCTATGAGTCTAGAGACATTCAAAAAGCTTATGAGTATCAAAAAATAGCCACAAAAACCAATGAGGAGATATACGGGGCAAAAAAAATACAGGCATTACAAAAAACCATTGTTGATGAACTAGACCGCCAACGTCAGATGGAGGCCGAGAGAGTCACTTATCAAAATCAACTGAAACAATACGCACTTTTGGCGGGTTTGGCAGGTTCGCTTTTAATCGGTTTTATCCTTTACCTCAATAATCGTCAAAAGCAGAAAGCCAATAAAATATTGGGCGATACTTTGACCGAACTTAAAGTAACCCAAGTTCAACTCGAAAACAAAAACCGTGATTTAGAAATTGAAGCGGCGTTGGAGCGGGTACGCAGCCGAACCATGGCGATGCAAAAAAGTGATGAGTTGACTGAAGTAGCAGGCGTATTATTCAAACAGGTAACCGATATGGGTGTTAAACTCTGGACGGCAGGTTTCAATGTCTGGAGTGAAGACAACAATTCTTATGTGGATTACCTCACAAGTCCATTTGGAGGTTTCGCAGAACCTTACACAGTAAACGCAACTGAGTTTTCCGTATTTGTTGAAATAAGTGAGGCAAAGAAAAGAGGAGAAGAATTTCTTGTTCAGTATCTAGATGGAGATTTGATCAAACAACTTTACTTAAAACTCAGTGGCGATGAAACACAATATGAAAAAATGTTACAAGATGGGTTTCAGTTTCCATCACATCAATATAACCATTTTGTGTTTGGAGCGAAAGTAAGCTTGATGTTTATTACGTATGAGCCTGTACCCGAAATACATGATATA